>JADFPM010000262.1 GCA_022562335.1 Chloroflexota bacterium | reverse complement strand
TGCTGACCACGTGGGTGTGGGTGTCGATGATCATGGAACTGTCTCCTTCAGGGACTGTGCCGGACAGCCTACCACACGGTCTCAAATGAGGGAACCAAATAACTATCTCAAAAGGTGGTTCGACAAGCTCACCACGAACGGAGGAAGTTCTTCTCGGCCGTTCGTCCTGAGCTTGTCGAAGGATGGCCCGTTTTGGACCCACGGTTTTGAGATGTTTTCTAAGTGGTACTATTGGGCCGTTACACGCCCAATGGAGAAAGAGACGGAGGAACACCATGGCCCCTGGCGGCAACGACTGGCTGGCTCTGACCGCGGAAGAGACCTTGGAGCCTGAGATACCCATCTTCGACACTCACCACCATTTCTGGGTATCCCGGCCCGAACCCGCCCACTACCAGCAATACCTGCTGCCGGAACTGGCCGCCGACGTGGGCAGCGGGCACAACGTGCGCTCGACGATCTTCATCGAGGTGCGCTGCGAGTACCGCCAGGACGGTCCCGATGAGATGAAGCCGGTGGGAGAGGTCGAGTACGTCCAGACCATCGCCGACGCCAGCGCCGCCGGGGACCATGGGCCGACGAAGGCCGCAGCGGGCATCATCGGGCACGCCGACCTGAAACTTGGGGAGGGCGTGAGGCCGGTTTTGGAGGCCATGCAGGCCGCCAGTCCCAACCGCTTTCGGGGCGTGCGCCACTCGGTGGGTTGGGACGAGAGCCCGGAACTGGCCAACCGCGATATCAAAGGGGCCCTTTCCACCGATGGCTACCGCGCCGGCGCTAAAGTCCTGGCCGGCATGGGCCTGGTGTTGGAGAACTCCCTCTATTTCCCCCAGCTATCCGAACTGGCCGAGTTCGCCCGGGCCGTGCCCGACTTGACCATCGTCTTGAACCACATCGGCGGGTTGCTGCGGGTTGGGCCCTACGCCAACCGGGACGATGAAGTCCTGGCCCAGTGGCGCAGAGGCGTGGAGGAAGTGGCCAAATGCCCCAACATAATCATGAAGTTGGGAGGCGTGGGACAGCTGCGCTACGGCTACTATTGGCACGACCGGGAGACCGCCATCGGCTCCGAGGAGTTGGCCGGGGCGCTGGGCCCGCTGATGGACCACTGCATCCAGCAGTTCGGCCCCAGCCGGTGCATGTTTGAAAGCAACTTCCCGGTGGACAAGATATCGTATTCCTACAACGTGGTGTACAACGCCTTCAAACGGCTGTCCAAGGGCTATTCGGCATCGGAGCGCGCCGCCATGTTCCACGACACCGCCGCCCGCGTTTATAGCGTAAACGTATGACCCCTTAGCCGGTCAGCGTTCACGTAAGGCCGGCCGCCTTACGACGCGCCGGATGTCCGGATATAATGGCCGGGTATTGTGCCGGGGTATCACGCCAAGGATTCCATGGTTTGATGCGGTCCAGGCCGGACGATGTTTCCCCAGAGCGCAAAGGTCAAGAGACCCATGTTGTCGACCTGCAATAGCTCAAAATTCAAATTCCTCGTTATCGCTCTACTGATGATAGTAGCCTGTTCCTACACCCCATTGACACTGGCGCCTACCCCCTCGCCCAGGCCGAAACCAACGTCCCTCCCCACCCCGGCCCCGGTGTGGATACAGATCGGATATTTTGACGATTCGCCATCGCCCAACTGGCATTATGGAACTACCATCTTCATGTATCGGGTGGACGGGAAGTTGATCCTGAAGTCCCATTACCTCGATGGTTCCAGCAGGGTACAAGAGCTTATCCAGTCCGCTACCCAGGCGGCGAGGTACGACATCGTAGGTGAGGCCCGCGAATATTACGTGCTTCAGGATGGAGTCTTGGGGATATATGACGGGACCGGGCTCATTTGGGAAGCAACGTGTGGGGACCCATACTATTTGGATGCCTTATTGGGTTGCCAAAGTCCTTGAGCGCGCTTAACATCACCCGGTTTGGCGGGGAATCGCCTCAGCATTTCCTCCGGACCACCCTTACGGCGCGAAGCTGGAACGCGCCTGAGCACCCCAGCGGCCGTTGAGCTTGGTCATGATCCACAGGGATTGGTGGGTGACGATGGCGGCATCTTCTTTGTCGTAACGGGTGAACTGGATGAAGACGTGGACCTTGTTTTCCGAACTGTGGAGCACCTGGGTCGAGTCCAGGACGGAGTGATGCCAGGAATCCCCGGCCCGGGCGGCGAATCCCTCTAGATAATCCTTCTCCAGGTCTTCGCGAGTCATGAATATGGCCACGCCATCACCGGAAATTCGAACGTGTGGCACGTGCATCGTATCGAAAAGCGCTTGGCGGTCCCCGGCGTTGAGGGCAGCAAAGTAAGCCTCCAACGCCTGGATCGCACCCGCCTCGCTGCTTGCCCAACGGTTTTCGGTCACCACTGTGTTTCCTATTCCCTGTCTTCGGGAAATGGTATGGGCGTGGGGTCGTAGGGCTCCAGCCAGTCCTCCCGGTACCAACCGCCCACCTGCTGGCCCGTTGCGTCGTCGATCAATTCATAGGCGCCGTGGCTGTCGAAATATCCCCGTTGGGCCACGATGAATTTTTTGGGCGTTTCCGTGCCGGTGGAAACCCGCTCCCGTACCGCGTCCCCCACGTTCCATCTGAAAATGGATTCTACCAAGTTATGTCATCCCCTCGTGGATCCCAAAGGTGCGGCTCTAAGCAACCGGCTGGGGCTCCAGCAAAAGTTCGCCTACCCGCGATGGGTGCAAGAGAGCCCGGGCCCTGGCGAAGGAAAGATCGCCGGCGTTGGACAGTTGCACCGGGTTGCCGCTCTCCAGGGAGGCCACGGGCACGCCGTCGAGATACACCACCCGGTTGCCCAGGACCGCCGGCACCTTGTCGCCGGGCGTCAGTATGCCCACCACGTTCAGTGGGTCGCAGGCGGAAACGGCCACCATCTGTCCGTTGGGCTCCTGTTTTTTGACCGCGCGCAGGGATTCCACCGCCTCGGGAAGGGCGAATTGCTCTCCCACGAAGCCGGCAACGAACCGGCCGCCGCGTATCTCTCCCCTGGCTTCCAGCCGCCGCAGGACCCTCACCAGTTCCCGCCACCGGGGGGCCATGGGCTCCCTGGCCAGCAGTTCCGGGAATATGATGCCGTATCTAAGCAGTAGCTGCCGGGCCCTGGCTTCGGTGGGGTTATCCTTGGGGTCGACGGCCTCCAGCAAAGACCAGCGGCCCTGTCCCGGCGGGCGGCGCAAAAGGCTGCGGCGGGTCTTGCCCGCCCTTCGTCCGTTGGAGGTATTGCCTTTGATCCTTCTCCGCAGCGGCTCCAGCCCGTCGGACGTTATCCGCCCGGCAGCGGCCAACTGCCACAGCGCCTCCTCCACGTCGGCGGGGAGGCGGCGGGTGCCCGCGACCATGTCCGAGAGGAAGCAGGCCCCTCGCCGGGACAGGACATCCAGCACCTCTCCGGCGGCGCCGGGAGGATTTAGCTCTTCACCCTGGGGAGCGTCCCAAAGCCAGTCGATGGACTCCCGCAGGGCCAGGGTTATGGGTGTGGTCCGGGTCAGGGCGGACCGGCTGGACGGTTGATCGCCATTGAGCCTGGGTCCGTTGGACCGGGAATGGGAAAGGCGGCCCCACGCCACTTCGCCGCCCAGGCAGAGGCTGTCCAAGTAAGCCGGTTTGTAGGAATTCATGCGGCAGGGCAGCAGTTCGGTTTCCAGGGCGCCACAAGCGGCCTCGAAGCCCTGCATCTGCTCGATTATGTCAAGAAGGCCACCCTCGCCGTCCAGCCTGGACGATGGGTCTACGTGCTGCCACTTGAGCAGGAACCTCACGAAAGTGGCCGGGGACACCGGCTCCACCTCCCGCCGGAGGCCTCCGATGGTGGCGCGGTGGATCCGGGCCAATATCCGCCGGTCGCAGAATTCCTCTTCGTCTATTCCCGGCCTGAATTTCCCGCGTAACACCAGGCCTTCCACTTCCATCTGGCCCAGGGCGTAATTGACGGATGAG
>JADFPM010000261.1 GCA_022562335.1 Chloroflexota bacterium | reverse complement strand
GCTGGGCGGAAGCCAATTCTCGGGCGAGGAACTGCAACAGCAGAAAGGAGGGCTTGTCGGCCCAGTGGAGGTCGTCGAGCACCAGCATCAGAGGCTGGGACTGGGACGCGTTTTTTAGAAAAGACGTGATCGAGTCGAACAGCCGGAACCTGGCCTGCTCCGGCTCCAGTTCGGGCGCTTTCTCCAAGCCGGGTAGTTTGGCACGTATCTCCGGGACGATCTCGACGATGCTGGCCGCGCCGGCTCCCATCTCGGAACGCAGCCGCTCCGAGTCCGTTTGCTGTACATAGGACCGGATCGCCTGGACCCAGGGCCAGTAGGGCGGCGCGCCCTGCTCTTCGTAGCACCAGCCCCATAGAGCTTGCGCGCCACGGGCTGCAGCATGGGAAGCCAATTCTTGAGCGGTGCGGGTCTTGCCGATGCCGGGCTCACCCACCAGCATCACCATTCGCCCGTGGCCGGACAGGGCATCCTCTAGGGCCGTGGCGAGGGTCTCCATCTCGCGTTGACGGCCTACGAATATGTTGCCGGGCGCGCTGTCGTGAATCATCTGCTACCCGCCGGGTTATTTCCCGGATTATACACTGGAAGCGTCCCGGCAAGGTCGATGTGGAAGGGCACGGTCTTTCGCCGGATGAGCGGGGTATTCCTGCCGATTCGGGCGCCGGTGTGTCCGGGCAAGGGCCCTTAACGCCGCCGGTCCAAATGGCTGAGGATGGTCTGCATCGCTGCCTGTGCGACGCCGTCTCTCAGCGGTCCCGGGCGCCAGACGCCGATCAAAAGATTTTTCCGGGACCCTTTCTCACGGAGTGATGTAGAGGCCTACCTCTCGTTGCCGAATCGATTGGCAACTTGGCCCTATGACTGACCGGCCGGAACGAACTTCATTGAAAGGGAGTTTATGCAATGCCGGGCGTTTGTTGGGGTGAGGTTCTCTCCGACGAAGACGTGGCCCAGATGTCCGCCGCAGTTGGCGCATTCGCATTCGATCCGTTGGCCGTCGGCATCCAGCAATTTCTTGACCGCGCCGGTTATCTCTTTATCGAAAGCCGGCCAGCCGCAGTGGGCGTCAAACTTGTCATCGGACCGGTAGAGTTCGGCGTTGCATCGCCGGCAGGTAAAGATGCCGTCCTGATAGAAATCGTCGTATTCCCCCGTGAACGGGTATTCCGTGCCCTTCCCCTCGATGACATTCCTCTCTTCCGCCGTAAGCTCGTTGAAGCTTGATTTATCCATTTCTAGTCCTCCCGCGAATCAAAATCCATCTCCTGCGGTGGCCGATGCTTTATATGATATCCCTAAAGACGCCTTAGTTTGGGCGCTAAAACGGCCAGGATGAGCACCAGGACGATACCCATGATTCCGACGACGTGTGCCGCCTGAGGTGCGCTCCAGATCCCCGCCATGGCTCCCGAGGTCATGCTGCCCACCGCGAAGGCGTAGATGGCCAGGGAACGCAAACTCATCACCCGGCCCCGGTATTCAGCCTGGGCGTTGCGCAACAGAGCTAATAGCAAGAATACCTGAGTCGAGGCGAAGCCGGCCCCGGTCATCGTCAAGATTGCCATGGACAGGTAAAAGGACTGGGACGTGGAAAAAACCAAGATGCTGATGTGCCAAAAGACCACGGCCCCGATCATCAGTTTCCCGACGTGCCGCAGGTTCCTGATCATCGCCCAGCCCAGGGATGCGGCGACCGCTCCGGCGCCGAAGGCGAACAGCAACCAGCCCAGTCCGGCGGAATCGGCGCCCAAAACGTCCCGGGCGAAGATTGGCATCAGGGTGGTATGAAACGTCCACCCGGAAGATTCGATTATCAACGCCAATACCAGCGTGCCCCAAAGCACCTGTTGGCCTTTGACGTACTTCAATCCCTGGACCACCGTCCGGAACAAGGGCTCCGGCGCCCGGCCGGCGGCGCTGCCCGTTGACCTGATGTTGAGGGCGAACAAGCCGCTCACGAAATACAGGGCCGCGATGGCGATATAAGCGCCCTGGGCACCGAAGCTTTTGAACAGGATGCCGCCCACCAAAGGCCCGATCAGCATGGCGATGTTTCTTCCCAGGGTGTTGAACGCGGCGCCGCTGGCCATGCGGTCGTCGGGTAATGTGTCGGCAACCAGGGATTGGGCGGCGGGCATCTGAAACACCCGCACCATCCCGGCGGTCACGGCGATCGCGAAGATGTGCCACGTCTCCAACCGGCCGCTGAGGATCAACAGGAGCATGGCCACACCGAAGATGGTCATGAGAAATTCCACGGTTGCCAGAAGGCGGTTACGGGGCACCCGGTCGGCCACGGCGCCGGCCAAAAGCGCCAGGATGTTTAGGGACATCCTGGCTGCGGCGATCCCGCCCACCATGAAAGGGGAGTCGGTCCGGGTGAGGACGAACCACGCCAGGACCACCGCTTCCATCTGGGTCCCCATACCCACCAAAGTGGTTGAGGCCCAGACGAAAGCGAAATTGCGGTATCGGAAAACGGAGAGGGGATAGGCTGCCCGGTTAACGGAGGCCGTTATTTTCGACAATCAGTTTCCACCGGCGGTTTTTCAGGTCAAGGAGGATTTCCCAACGAGAGTGGGCCAAAGATTTCCAACGGATGCGGGTGACTGGCGAACGCTAACACCCGCCTCACATGCTGTCAAACGGGCATCATGCGCTGTGAAGATCGCCCGCCGGTACGGATGCCGGTGATCCTGGGCTTGGGGATATACTAGCCCTAAACCATTATCGAATATCGAAGTTACCGGGTCTATCAGCCCGGCAACCCAAGGAGACGCGATTTGAGTCCAGAGTTTGTAAGCAACGAAGAGATCGTGCAGGAGGCGCGGCGGCGTCTTTCCCAAGGGCCCTGGGATTATCTGGTGGGCGCTTCGGAGTCCGAGACCACCATGCGGCGCAACCGGTTGGCGTTCGACCGGGTGGCTTTCCGGCCCAGGGTGCTGGTGGACGTATCTTCCATCGACACGTCGGCCGATTTTCTGGGGCATTCACTGCGGATCCCAGTGGTGCTGGCCCCCATTGGCTCGCTGCAGGTATTCATCCCTGAAGGCGGGGCTGAGGCTGCCAGGGCGGCCGCGGAGTTTGGGACAGCCCACGTGGTGAGCTCGGTCACCCAGCCTTCCTTGGAAGAGATCGCCGCCGCTGGGGGCTCCTCCAATATGTTCCAGCTCTATATCCACGGGGACTGGGAGTGGACCAAAGATATGATAGACCGGGTGAAAGCCGCCGGTTATAAGGCGTTCTGCATCACCGTCGACACCGCCACCTACAGCCGCCGGGAGCGGCCGCTGATGACCCGGTGGACCCCCGTATCCCAGCGCAACCCCCGGGACCCCGTGTGGCAGGCGTCGGTGACCTGGGAAAGCATCGATAGGATCAAAGAGTACGCCGGTCTTCCATTCATGCTAAAGGGCATCGCCACCGCCGCCGATGCGGCAATGGCCCTGGAGCACGGCGTCGAGGTCATCTGGATATCGAATCACGGCGGCCGCCAGTTGGACCACGGGCTGGGCACCATCGACATGCTTCCCGAGATAGTGGACGTGGTCGGAGACAAGGCTGAGATCGTCATCGACGGTGGTGTGCAACGGGGAAGCGATGTGGTTAAAGCCGTGGCCTTGGGCGCCAAGGCGGTGGCCATCGGCAAACTGCAGGGTTGGGGACTGGCTGCCAACGGGACCGCGGGAGCGGTCCGGGTGCTGGAGATATTACAGGAGGAGATCCGCATAGCCATGGGGCTGATGGGGGTCACATCTATCGATCAGCTATCCCCATCTTTCGTCACCAAAGCCGAACCGGTCACCCAGCCCCACGAGATGAGCGCCTGGACGAATATGCCGGGGGGAAGACTCCAGTAGTCTGGGATTCTTCCCCAGATAGCCACGGGTAAATCGCAACTGGTTTTACCCGCCGGTTCGCCTGCCGCTGGGATTTAGACATCTTCCAAGGGCATGGTGGCGATGCCATAG
>JADFPM010000260.1 GCA_022562335.1 Chloroflexota bacterium | reverse complement strand
TTGAATGGCGTGGGCCGACATTCCGTGCAGCATGGTCCATACCATGGCTGCTTGAGCGGAAACGTCCACGAATTGGCCTTCTCCCGTCCGAATCATCAGGGCGTGAGCCGTCAACGCGCCCACCACCGCCTCGGACGAAGCGTGGAGCCACGCCTGGGGGACCGATATCCGCACCGGGGCCCTTTCCGGCACGCCTTGGAGGCTCATGGGCCCGGCCATAGCAGCCAAGGTAAGGTCGCTGGCCGCCATTTCCGCGTAGGGCCCGTCCTGGCCGAAAGCGGTGATGGCCACATAGATGATGCGAGGGTTGACGGCCTTCATCGAATCGAAGCCCAACCCCAGCTGGGCCATCTTGCCGGGAGGGGCCGATTCGATGATAAAGTCGGCGGTCTCAGCCAGTTTAAGAAGTGCCTCCCGGCCGGATTCCGATTCGAGGTCTAATGTGATCCCCAGTTTGTTACGGTTGAACGCGTAATAGTGGAGGCTGGCTTCCGGGGACCGGGGGGCGGCTTGCCCGCCCTTGAAAAGCTCGTCTATGAACGGACCCATGCGCCTGCTGGTGGACCCTTCCGGCGGCTCCACCTTTATGACGTCTGCGCCCAGGTCGCCCAGTATCATCCCGGCCAGCTCGCCGTGGTCGTCGCTCAGGTCCAAGACCGTGTATGGGCTTAACATATTCGTCGATCCGCCGTGTGTATTCGGTGGGCAGCAGGCGAATTATAGCACGGTGCAGGCACACCAGATGCACCGGTATTCCTTGCTGTTTTCAGAACGGCGGGAGTATCATGAGGGTGTTATCCCGTATGCCAAAACCGATTCACATCGTTTTTGGTCCATCTGGTTTGGGCCGGGGCAGGACGCAGGGTGGGGTGGCGACCCCAAACCATTTCTAGGCGTGAGGACGCATGCTGTATAAAAGCTACCGCTATTCCCAGTGGGACGGCACCCAGCACATATTCGAACTGGATGCCGAGGGGTTGATGGACCAGCTTTCCGACGAGGTCCTGAAACAGGGCGACGTGATGCGGGCCATGCGGGAGATGTTCCGCCACGGTTTTCAAGATAGGGAAGGGCGGCAGATGCCCGGCCTCAAGGACCTCATAGAGCAACTCAAGAACCGCCGCCGCCAGCAACTGCAGCAATACAACATGGACTCGGTGGTGGACGATTTGAAGGAAAAGCTGGACGAGATCCTCCAGATCGAGCGTTTGGGCATTGAGCGGCGTTTGGAGGAAGCCCAGCAGCAAGTTCAGAGCGCCACCGGCGATGACCGGGAACAGAAGGAAAATCTATACAAATTGCTGGAGCAACGGGCCCAGCGCAACCGGGAAAAGCTGGACGATCTGCCGGAAGGGATGGGCGGTCAGATCAAAGAACTGATGGAATACGACTTCATGGACCCCGAGGCCCAAGGCAAATTCCAGGAGCTTCTGGATATGCTGAAGAGCCAGATGGCCCAGAACCTTTCCCAGCAGATGCAACAACAGGTACAGGGGATGTCGCCCGAGCAGATGGCGGCCACCCGGGAGATGTTGCGCCAACTAACCGAGATGATGCGGGACAAGATGGAGGGCAGGGAGCCCAACTTCGAAGGTTTCATGCAGCAGTTCGGCGCCATGTTTGGCGATAACCCTCCCCAGAGTTTCGACGAACTCATGGAGCGGCTGCAGCAACAGATGGCCCAGATGCAGTCCATGATGGAGAGCATGTCGCCCGAGATGCGCCAGGAGATGGAAGACGCCATGGCCGCCGCGCTGGACCCCGAAACCCGGGCCGCCATGGCCGAGTTCGCCTCCATGATGGAAATCATGATGCCCATGGACGAATTGCGCCGCCAGTACCCGTTTCTGGGCGACGACAGTTTGACCATGGACCAGGCCATGGACCTGATGCGTCAGTTGCAGGAGAACGACCAGCTTGAGCAGGCCCTGCAAGAAGCCATGCGCTCGGGTAATCTGGACGGCATAGATCCCGACAAGCTGGCCGAGCTGTTGGGAGACGACGCCAAACGTGTCTGGGAGCAACTGGACCAATTGCGCCAGATGCTAAAGGACGCGGGCTACATCACCGACGACGATAAGTTCGACCTGACGGCCCGGGGCATCCGCCGCATCGGTCAGAAGGCCCTGCGGGAGATTTTCACCCATTTGAAGAAGGACCGGCTGGGCAGCCATATGATGGAGACCCGGGGCGCCAATGGCGACGTATTGGGCGAGACCAAGCCATACGAGTTCGGTGACCCGTTCCAGTTGGACCTGCAGGCCACGTTGAAGAACGCCGTCCTGCGCTCTGGCCCCCAATTGCCGGTGCGGTTGAAGCCAGAGGATTTTGAGATATACCGCAGCGAGCACATGACCAGGACTGCCACGTGCATCCTGCTGGACCAGAGCCGCTCCATGGGGCTGTTCAATAACTTCCAGGCAGCCAAAAAAGTCACCCTGGCGCTGATGTCGCTGATTCGCACCCAATACCCCCGGGACGTCCTGTACATCATCGGGTTCTCCGACTACGCCAAGGAGATCAAAGAGGAGGAATTGCACAAGGTCAGCTGGAATTCATGGGTTTCCGGCACCAACCTGCACCACGCCCTCATGCTGTCCCGCAAGCTGCTCTCCAAGGAAAAGGGAGGGACCAGGCAGATACTGGTCATCACCGACGGCGAGCCCACATCGCACCTGGAGGGAGGCCAGGCCTACTTTGCCTATCCTCCCAGCTACCGCACCGAGCAGGAGACCTTGAAAGAGGTAAAACGGTGCACCCAGGAAGACATAATGATCAACACCTTCATGCTGGAGAACTCCTACCAGCTGGTGAACTTTGTCGACCGTATGACCCGCATCAACAAGGGACGGGCTTTCTATAGCAGCGCCGACAACCTGGGCGATTACGTGTTGGTGGACTACGTCAGCAACCGGCGCAAAAGGGTGACCGCCTAGCTAAAGCCCCCTGTGCAACCGGGAGAGGGATGGCCCCGATGAAATCGGGGGCTGGGTGAGGGCAGACCTCTTCCCCCCGTGTGGCGAGTCTGGTAATATAAACAGCGACAACTTAATATCTGGGAGTTTCGTCCCAGGGTCGTAGGGCTGTTCACGAGTGGACAGCCGGGCTTTTAAGGCAGTCCTGTGAGGCTGGCAAGGTTCAACGTCCCAATCATAGGCCGGAGCACCCGCCGTAGGCGGACGGCCTGTATGGTTGCCCCTTGCCGGAACGTAGGCAAGGGGTTTTTTGTTAGATTCGCCAATCGTGCTGGCCGTTTCAGACAGGTATCAGATGTCGCAACGCCAAATAATGAACGAAGACGATATCAGGCGGGCGCTGGCCCGGGTGTCCCACGAGATTTTGGAGCGCAACCGGGGGACCCGGGACGTTGTCCTGGTAGGCATTTACACCAGGGGGGTTCACCTGGCCCACCGTTTGGCGAAAAACCTGAAGGAGTTTGAAGGCGGAGACGTGCCGGTGGCCGCCCTGGACATCAACCTTTATCGAGACGACCTCAAGGCCCGGTCCAGTCCAGTGGTCCGGCCCACCACCATTCCGGAAAACATACAGGGCAAAAGAGTGGTGTTGGTGGACGACGTGTTGTATACCGGACGCACCGTCCGGGCTGCCATGGACGCCCTGAACGACTTCGGCCGCGCCGACCAGATCCAGTTGGCCATCTTGCTGGACCGGGGACACCGGGAGTTGCCCATCAGGCCCGATTTCGTGGGTCAGAACGTCCCCACGGCGCCCGACGAAGTGGTGAAAGTCAGCCTGGTGGAAACCGAAGGCGTCGATGAGGTAGCGATCGTTAGAGGCGGCTCGCCCGATGACGCTAGCCGGAACCCGAGGCGAAACGCATGACGCTGCCCAACGCCATCGAAAATCAGATCGAAATCGGGATTGAGACCGCCGGCGCGGAGGCCGGCTTGAATCCCGCCGCCGTGCCGGGACGGCGCCACGTGCTGGACCTGGACGATTTCTCCAGATCCGAGATAAGCGCCG
>JADFPM010000021.1 GCA_022562335.1 Chloroflexota bacterium | reverse complement strand
TTCTTGAAGCTAGATCTTGGCCACCCTCAGTACCTCTTCCATCTCTTCGACCTTATCCAGGTTCCACAGCCTTTCCAGCAGGGCTGAGGTCCGGGCGTTGGAGAGGCGGCCTTCGCAGAGCGACCGGAACTTGGCTTCCACCTCCGAGTCGTCCAGGGGGTCCTTGTAGTGGCCTTTGTGGTAAGCCACTTCCGATGAATACCTTTGGCCTGAACCGGTGACCACCTCAAGCCGGCACAACATGGCTTCCGGCGCCCGCCGGTTGGCCTCCTCGGAGACGTTGACCTTGACCTTGGCCACAATGTCCAGCAATTCCTGGTTGGTCAGATATACGTCGTCAAAGTGGTCCTGTTTCACCTCGCCGTAGAGCAATGCAACGCCCACGGTGTAGGGCATGGAATGGTCGGCAGTCTCCCGGTTGGCGGGCCGCCACTTCTCCTCATCGCCGGCCATGATATCTATGGCCGTCTGCAGCGTCTCAATATTGACCTCGGCGATGTCCTTCACGTCCGGCAATTGCTGGCGGACTTCCAGGGCCGCCTGGACCACCGTTTGGGAGTAGAGCCCCAGCGGGTATCGCTTGATGCTGCATTCCATGATCTTGAAGGGGCGGCCCTCCCCGCCAAAGGGCTCCAGATCGAAGGGCTCGCCGCTGACGGCCTTGAAGTAACCACCCGGCCCCTCAAAGATGGGCGATGGTCCGGTGAGGCCCTTGCGGGCGAGCATGGCCGCGAAGATCGCGTTGCGGCTGGCGTTGGCGTAGGCGCAGCCTTTCCACATGGAGACATCGCCGATGCGCGTCTGGTACAGAGCCAGGTTGGAGGCTACGGCCAGGTTCAAAGCCTGGTGGGTCTGCTCCTCGGACAACCCCAGTCCCTTGGCCGCTCCCAAGGTGCTGGCGATGCAACCCACGGTGACGTGGTCGAATCCCTGGGGTTTCAGGTCCACGGCGTCGCACACCCGGCAGAAGGCTTCGTAAGCCACCACGGTGGCGGTTATGAACCGCTGACCGCCGGCCCTGGCCACTTCGGTGGCCGACAGGGTGGCCGCGATGCTGTCGCTGGGATGTCCCGACTCCTTACTGGTGTAGCCGTCGTTGAAATCCAGGTAGCGGATCATCACCCCGTTGGCAAATGCCGCCATGTCTGGGCTGGTGGTCTGGCCGCTGCCCAGGACGGTGGCCGGCTGGGTGCTGGACAGCATCGACGCCAGGTCTCTGGCCAATTTGCTGGGTTGTCCCGCATAACCGCCAAAGGCGCAGCCCAGGGTGTCGATGATCATGCGCTTGGTCTGGTGCACAACCTCCGGCGGCAGGTCTTGAAAACGCAACGACGTGGCAAAGGAACTCAAACGTTCCGCTATGGTAGCCATATAAAATCCTCTGCGGCGGGCTGGTACACCAGATCCCCGCCGCCGGCCGCGTGCTGAACGAGGATCACCGGGTTCAAATCGGTAAAACCATGACCGATACGGCTCTGACGGGCTTCCGCGCCGGACTCCTCAACGGAACGGCGCCGCTCCGGCAGGCCATTCAAGCCATTCAATAGGTCAATTGAAGTGGGGCATCACCTCTTCGGCGAATAATCTCATCGACCGCAGCATCTTGCCCTGCTCCATCCCGCCAAAGGAGAAATTGCAGCCGAAGTATTCTATGCCGCTGCTCTGCAACTCCTTGATCTGGGCCACGCATTGTTCCGGGGTGCCTATTATCGCCCGCCGGTCGTACAGGTGTTCATTGCTGGTGGGGAGCTCGGTCCGCGCCCGCCGCCAATCGTCAAGTTTTTCGTATACCTCGCTGCCCCGCCGGAAAGTGCGCCGCCACTGACCCATATCCAGGGTCCAACGCAGCTCCGCCTCGGTGTCCTTCCTGGCCTGCTCCTCGGTCTCGGCCACATAGAAGTAGCGGAAGAATGGGATGCTGGAGATGGGCACGTTATGCCCGGCTTCTTTGGACCTTTTCGCAAAGGTACGGCATAGGTCCACGGCATCGGCGGTGTCCAACACCACGCCGATTATCAGCGGATGACCGGTGGACACCACAAAATCCAGCGTGGCCGGGGTCCTGGTGGCCGCTATGTATATCGGCGGATGGGGCTTTTGCAAGGGCGGCGGCACCAGGTTGACTTCCTCGACCTCAAAATATTTTCCCTTGAAGGAGAAACCCGGCGTGGTCCAAAGCCCTGTCACTATCTTGATGGTCTCTTGAAAACGCTCCTGGCTTTCATCTTGGTCCACATTGTAACCGGTGTACTCGTAGCCCGCCGTGCCGCGGCCAAAACCCGCGTCGAAGCGTCCGCCGCTGATAAGGTCCAGCGTGGCGGCGTCCTCGGCTAGTTTGATGGGATGATGCAGGGGAGGGATCAGAATGGCGGTACCCAAACGTATCTTTTTGGTCTGCGCCGCCAAGCTGGCCGAGAACACCAGGGAAGAAGAACCCAACCCGTATCTGGAAAAGTGGTGTTCCGCCACCCAGGCGCTATGAAATCCCAACTCCTCGGCGAAGACAACCTCTTCGGTGGTCTGATCCAAGACCTGTTTGGGTTCTATGCCTTCAGGCCATGGGATATGAGTGAATAATCCGAACTTCATGCGCCGGTTCTCCCTAGATCCTCACAACGTCCCGGGTATCCAAAACAGGTTGCTATTATTCCACAGAAACCGGCGGGTAGCCAGTTGGCCCGGCCCCGCTGGGACACCGCCGGGGTCCCAGATGCGGGACCGGTGTTATAATCTTGCCACCGGCTGAACCGCCCTCATCGCGGCACTGTTCAGCCCTGCCGCCCAACCATCTTTCACCCCGGAGCAACGCTTTGCCCGCTTACGTCTTGCACGGCGACAGCTTTCTGGTGGCTAAGGCCCAGGCGAAACTGGAGGCCCAAGACGACGCCTCCGGCCTGCTTGACGCCAACCGCCACCGGCTGGAAGGGGCCGACGCCACCCTCAACGAACTGGTGGAGATATGTAACGCCCTTCCTTTCATGGACGCGGTCAGGCTGGTGGTGGTGCGAGGGCTGCTGGCCACGTTGGAGGGTAGGCGGCCGCCCCGCCGCTCCAGAAGACAAAGCAACCAAGGCCAGGAGCCCAGCGGCTCTTTGGGCGCTTGGGATGGGCTGGCCCAAGCCATTTCAGCCATGCCTCCCACCACGCTGCTGATATTTGCCGACGGGACGGTCTCTCAGGGCAATCCTCTGCTTAAAGCCTTGGCAGGCGTCTGCCAGGTCCAGGGTTTGCCGGCGCCGAAGCCCGGCGGCCAGGACCTGTCCCGTTGGGTCAAAGACGCCGCCCAGGAGAAAAACGCCGTGATCAGTCCGGCGGCCATCACAACCATCATCGACCTGGTGGGCAACGACCTGTGGACCCTGGACCGGGAGTTGGAAAAACTGTCACTTTACGCCTGGGGGCGGACCATTGAGGACACCGACGTGTCGGCGTTGGTGTCTCAGGCCAGAGAGGCTAATATTTTCAACGCCGTGGACGCCATGATCGAGGGCCGTCAACGGGATGCTATCTCCCTGCTCCAGCAACTGAGGGACGATGGCCGGGACCCCTTGTACATCATCTCCATGATCCAGCGTCAGGTGCGGTTGCTGGCCCTGGCCAAGAACGGTATGGACCAGAAGGCTTCACAAAAAGAGTTGGGCGAGCAAATGGGCACGTCGTCCCAATTCGTCATCCGAAAAACCATGCAGCAAGCCAGACGGCACACGTGGGAAGATATAACCTGGAGGTACCAACGGCTGCTGGAAGCCGATCTGGCCATCAAGCAGGGCAAGATGGAACCGGGCATGGCCCTCGACCTTCTGGTGGCGGACCAGTCGGCGCATCGGCGCAGTTGACCCCGTCCGAGAAGTAAAACCTAAGGGCCGCCAAACCCTTGAACCGGGAACCCGATCGGCACGAGACGGCGACTGGTTAGACGGTGACTATCGGCGCCACCGGGTTGTAGCAGGCCACCTCATGCCCCGGTTTGATCTCTTCCATTGCCGGCTTGGGTTCCACCCGGCAGCGGGAAATGGCTTTGTGGCAACGGGGCAGAAATGGGCATTCCTCGGGCAGTGTCACCATATTGGGAGGCGTACCCCGCAACGGTTGCAGGTTCTTTTCCACGTCATCCAGGCGTGGAATGGATTGGAGCAAGGACCAGGTGTAAGGGTGCTGGGACTCTTTGAATAATGGGATCACATCCGCAGATTCCATTAAAGACCCGGCATAGATCACGCCGACCCTTTTAGCCATGTGCGCCACCACGCCCATGTCGTGGGTTATCAGCAAAATGGCTGCGTTTTGCTCCACGGATAGGTTGGTCAGCCGTTGTAAGATCTCGGCTTGAAGTGTCACGTCCAACCCCGACGTGGGCTCGTCGGCTATCAATAGCTTGGGTTTCAGGACCAACGCTATCGCCAACATCACCCGTTGGCACATGCCGCCGCTGAGGCTGAAAGGGTAGGAGCCCATGATTCGCCTGGGATCGGGCAGCCCCAGCTCCTTCAGCATGTCTTGGGCCATCCGGTTAGCTACCCGATGGGAAACGTCCATGTGGGTCAGGATCACCTCTTCCAGTTGGGCGCCCACCAGTTGCACCGGGTTTAGCGCCGCCTGGGCGTCCTGGAACACCATGGATATATCTTTGCCCCGCAACTGCCGCATCTGCTCAGCGCTGGCATGGATCAGATCGACGCCGTCGAATATAACCCTGCCCTGGGTTATGGAACCGGCGACGGGCAGAAGTCCCATGATGGCCAGAGCCAGGGTGCTTTTGCCGGCTCCGCTCTCCCCAACCAGGCAATAGACCTCGCCCGATTCCAAAGTCAGGCTGACGCCGTTCAAGGCCTTTACCTGGTCTTCGCCGACGCCGAACCGGACGTGCAGGTTTTCCACCCTCAGCGTTTCAGCCATTTAGTACCCCCCGTTGGCGGACCGGGCACGATTACCAGGGTTCGCCCTACGGTTCACTGGTATATCCTCGGTACATTCTCATCAAGATACGCTCAAATCTAGCTGTCGTATTTCTCGGCCGAGCTAACCGCCCGGCGGCAGGCGGCCGTCATTCCGCAGGTCCACCGCCTTGAATTTCCCCAATCTCAACTGCTCTATCAAGTCAGCCAGGTTGGAAACCTTCTCTTCAAACTGGGTGGCCGCCGTGCCAACCTGCTCAAGTCTGTGGGCGTCGCTTCCGGCGCACATGTTGGCGCCTAAACGGATTCCCAGGTCGTGGGAAAAGCTATTTTGAACCTCGGTGGCCCGTCCGTTCAATCCTTCGATGGCGTGGCACATCTGGAAAAACTGATCGCCGTAGGCCCGTTCCAGCATTTCCGCCCTGGCCTCGGGCTTGTGTCCGGGGTCCTCCAGAAACCGGCGGCGGTGGGGATGGGCCGCTATCATGACTCCTTTGATCCTTGAGACTTTATCACGCAGGAATGATGGTTTATGCAGTCCAAAAACATACTGGTCCAAGCCAAAGACCAGCACATGCCCGGTGTCGGTATTGATCTCCGAACCCGGCAGCACCAGAAATCCATGCCTGCGGGAGAGCTCTTCAACTCGGTCCACCGGCCAGAACCAGTCGTGGTCGGTGAGGCAGATGCCATCCAATCCATGGGATTTGGCGGTGTCGATCAGGTCGTCCACCGTCATGAAGCTATCGTCGGATTGGGGATAGGTGTGGGTATGAAGGTCTATCAGCACCGGTATCAATTCGCGGACGGGGCATTCGCGGACAAGGGAGACAGCCCCGGGAATAGAGCCATAATACCAAACCGCCTAACTGTAGGGAAGGGGTTGGCGTTTGGAGCCACGGGCTGTAGATTCTCTCAAGAGAACCCTCACCCTCGTTCCCTCTCTCGGTGGGAGAGGGATGCCCCCAATGAAATAGGGGGCTGGGTGAGGGCCGCGTGACAACGGAAAGCCCCCAGATGCACTATCTCAGGGACACCAGACCCTCATCCTCTAACTGCTCTATGATCTGGCCGGCGCGCCGTCCTCCCACCTTTAGCCGCCGTTCCAAGAACGATGAAGAAAGGTGGGGATTGCTTACGGCCAGGTCTCTAGCCTGGTCTAGCAGATCTTCGTCCAGGTCGTCCTCTTGGTCCAAGTCCCCGTCATCATCGTCTATCATGGAAATCTCCGGCACGGGCGGTCCCTGTTGGGCCACCCAGAATTCCACCAGCCGGTCTATCTCCGGGTCATTGACCAATGTGCCCTGGACCCTGCGGGGCTTGGGAGAATCGTTGCTCAACAAAAGCATGTCGCCCTTACCCAAAAGTTTTTCCGCTCCCACCATGTCCAGGATCACGCGGGAGTCCACCTGGGATGCCACCGCAAAGGCCACCCGGGCGACGATATTAGCTTTAAGGAGTCCGGTCACCACCGTGACCGACGGCCTCTGGGTGGCGAGGACCAGGTGAATACCCGTGGCGCGGCCCAGTTGGGCCAACCGGATCAAATTCTGCTCCACCTGAAAGCCGCCGCTCATCATCAGGTCGGCCAGTTCATCGACGATAAGCACCAGGAAGGGCATGGGGTCCTTGGACTTGGCATTGTAACCGGCGATATTGCGGGCGCCGACCTCCTCCATCTGCCGGTAGCGGCGCATCATCTCCCGCATCAGAGCGCGCAACGCGCTGTTCACCTCGTCCACATCCACGATCACCGGCGTGATAAGGTGGGGAATCCCGTTGAAGGGCGTCAGTTCCACCCGTTTGGGGTCAACCATCATCAGGCGTAGCTGGTCCGGTGGCTTGGTCAGCAGCATAGATGCCACCACCGAGTTTATACAAACGCTTTTCCCGCTGCCGGTGGAACCCGCTATCAGCAGGTGCGGCAGCGTCGCCAGGTCCATGACCACCGGGCTGCCCCCCGTGTCCTGGCCCAATGCGATGGGCAGCCCACCCTTGGCAACCAGCTGAGTAAAGGGCGGGCTCTCCATCACCTCGCGCAGGGTCACCTTGGCGGGTGATGGGCTTGGCACTTCCAAACCCACCAGGGCCTCTCCGGGGACGGGCGCTTCCAACCTCAGGTATGGGGTTTTCAGGGCCAGGGCCAGGTCCTTCTCCCGGGTCAAGATACTCTGGACCTTCACCCGGCTACTTTCGCCTCTGACCCGGCCGGTCTCTCCAGCCCCTTCTTCGCCCTGCCTGCCGGTCCATCCCGGCACCAGGCCGAACCGCACGATCCTGGGTCCGGCTTTGATGTCTTTGACCTCTACGCTAACGCCATGCTCGCCCAGGGTGCTTTCCACCAACCGGGCCATCTTGTCTAGAGCTGTACCTAAAGACTGCCGGCGTTCTCCTGCCGAGAGCAATTCTATCGGTGGAAGCTGCCAGGTTGATCCGGGTTTGCCGGCTGGGTCAGCGCCTGCTAGCGGCCGCGGAGCGCCCTCCGGCTTCTCTCCAACCGACGAAACCAGGTCCGGTACCTTCCCCGCTTCATTTCCGTCCCAAATGCCTTGCTCATCCTGGGTGGCCCCTTCCCGTTCCGCCTGGTGGCCTTCCCAGGAACCCTTTTCCGCTAGAACGGCAGGCGGAGCGGCAGATTTCCTCAACCCGGCAAAATAACGACGCATTCCCAGCGCCGCCCGGTAGCCTTGAACCCCCGTTGCTCTCAACCCCAAGCCGGCCTGGCTCAGGACCCTCCCGTAAAATATGCCGATGTGGCGGGGGAACATGGCCAGTGGGGTGAGGATCACAATGGCGGATATCTTAAGCACTGCCAACGCCAGGGGACTGCCGCCTATAACGCCGCCCCAACGCCCGCCCAAGCTCACTTCAGCCATCAAACCGAACTGGGGATGGATCAGGGATAGAATTCCCGTCACGGCCGCCGCCGCCCCAGCCGCCAGCCCCCACCATCGCCAGAACGGGAGCAAAAAGCGCCGTTGAAACCGCAGTGTCAGCGCGGCGGCGCCGGTCCATAAGACCACCGGGACCCACGCGTATGCCAGGGCCCCCACGGCCCACTCATTGGCCGGGGAATACCGCCAAACCACCGCCGCCCCGATCGAAACGGCCAACAAAACCAGGGCATCGCCAACCCGGCGCGGGTTCAGCCTTCCTACCATTTTAATCAGACCCACCGTGACGCGGACTCCTCTGATGGCAAAGGCCATCATGACCTCCGAATCAATCTTCTCCCAAGAGTATCGGAATGATGATAGGCCTTCGATGGGTTTCGGAACTCAGAAACTTGCGGGCAGTTTCCCGGACTTTGGACTTCAGCTCATCTGGCTGGCAGGATATGTGGCCGGAACCTTTGATCTCTTCCGACAACGCCGCGCTCAACTGCTGGAACAGGTCCACCGTTTCCTCCGCATCCATAAACCCACTGGCCACCACCTTGGGTTCCGACGACGGCAGGCCGGTGTGTTTATCCGTGTTTACCACTATGACCACCACACCATCTTGGGAGAGGGACCGCCGCTGGCTGAGCACCTCGCTGCGGTTGTCGTGGGTGGTCAGTCCATCGATGTAGATCGGACCCGCCGGCACCGACCCGACCACCTCGGCCCCTTCATCGGTTATCTGCAGCACGTCGCCGTCCTCCAGGACGAAGATCCCCGACTCGGCCAATCCCAGGTCCCAGGCCAGCCGGGCATGGGCCATGAGGTGCCGGTACTCACCGTGCACCGGCACGAAATAACGTGGCCGCACCAGGCTGAGCACCATTTTCAACTCTTCCTGGCTGGCGTGGCCGTGGACGTGCACCAGGGCTATGCGGTCGTATAGCACCGTCGCCCCCTGGCGCAAAAGGTTATCGATGGTACGGCTTACCCCCAGTTCGTTGCCCGGTATCGGCGTGGCGGAGATGATCACCGTATCTCCGGACATGATGGTGACCTCTCTGTGGTCCTTATTAGCGATGCGCACCAGGGCGGAAGTCGGCTCACCCTGGCTGCCGGTGGTCATCAGCACCACCTCTTCCGGCGGCAACCCGCGGCTTTGATTAAGGGGAATCAGGATGCCCTCAGGTATTGTCAGATAGCCCAGCTCAACCGCCACGTTCACGCTGTCGACCATGCTGCGGCCGACGATGCTGACCTTGCGGTTGTAGCGAGCAGCCGCGTCAACGACCAACTGGATCCGGGAGATCAGCGAGGCGAACGTGGCCACCATAACCCGGCCGGGAGCGTCCCTGATGGCCCGGTCCAACGCCTCGCCCACCACCTTTTCCGATGTGGTGTAACCCGGTATCTCGGCGTAGGTGGAATCGGACAGCAGCATCAGCACCCCTTGAGTGCCGTATTGGGCCAAAGCCGCCAGGTCCATGGTCTTGCCGTCCACCGGTGTGTGGTCGATCTTGAAATCGCCGGTGTGGATTATCACCCCGCTGGGGGTCTCGATGGCGATTCCCATGGCGTCGGGAATGCTGTGGCAAACCCGGAACCAGGTGACCTTCATATGCTCGCCAAACTGGTAGGCGATCCCGGGTTCGATGTCTTCTACCGTGGCGCCCCTGGTGGCCCGGTGCTCTTTCAGCTTGGCCGAGATAAATCCATGAGCCAGCCGGGGAGCGTACACCGGGACGCTCAACTGGGGCAACACGAAAGGCAGGGCGCCGATGTGGTCTTCGTGTCCGTGGGTTATCAGGATTCCCCGCACCCGGTCGATCCGCTCCACCAGGTAGGACACGTCTGGGATGATCAGGTCGACCCCTGGCATGGTGTCGTCGGGGAATTGCACGCCGCAGTCGACGACGATGATGTCGTCGCCGCACTCTATGGCCATCATGTTTTTGCCGATCTCCCCCAGTCCACCCAGGGGAATGATGCGTATGTCTGGATTCAAATTGGTCAACTGCCTAATAAAGATTCTAGGGGGTCATTCACGACGAGAAAAGGGAAAGCTGCTTCGCCTGAGGAGCGGGTTCTTTCTGAGGCTCCGATGTCTGGTTCAGCGCTGAATGAGAACTGGGCTGCCCCAGATTTTCCAAAACCTGGGGTATCTGTTTGAAATCGTTGACGATCACCGAGCGATTTTCTTGACGGTGCAACGCCGCCGCGGGATGCATGATCGGGTAGATCCACCGGCCGTCTTTTTCCCTTACCTTTCCTCGGGCGCGGGTGATGCTTTCTCCGGGGAAAAACCGGGCCAGGGAAAACCTTCCCAAGGTGATTATCAACTTGGGATCGATCAGTTCGATCTGCCGGTTCAGGTACTTGGAACAGGCCGACATCTCCGCCGGCGATGGGTCCCGGTTCTGGGGAGGCCGGCATTTCACCATGTTGGCGATGAATACATCCTCCCGCTTCAGCCCTATGGACATCAGCAGGTCATCCAAAAATTGACCAGCAGGGCCCACAAAGGGCCTGCCCAATCGGTCTTCGTGATATCCAGGCCCTTCGCCGATGAACATCAATTCCGCATCGGGAGAGCCCTCGCCGGGCACGGCTTTATTTCTGCCTTGGGACAATTCGCAATCGGTGCACCGGTTGACCAGTAAGGCGATTTCTTCCAGGTTTTCCATGAGCCCCGCCTCCCATCTACCCTATTTGGATTCTGCAAGCCAATGATCTGACCGATCTTGGGAACCTTTGGAACGCCTGAATCTATGGTACTCCGGCCAAGGCTGTAAAAGTATGGTAACAAGCCTGCCGAAGGGATGTATTACCTGCCAAGAGGTTAAATCTCAAAATAGAGGGGTGAACACCGGTGATTGGCGAACAAACGTCCGCAACATGTTCGATGCAGTTTGCCGGCACGACAGTCTTGAGGAAGCAAAGAGATATGGCTAATGAACATTGGCGAAGCAGGAATGAGATCCCGGTGGTTTATCTATGGGGCAGGCCATCCCCTAGCCGTCTTCCACACCGTGTCCTTTAAGGTAGGCTACGGCGTCTTTGATGGTTGCGATATTACCGGCGTCCTCGTCGGAGATCTCCACCGGGTTATCATCGGTGGTGAATTCCTCCTCGAAGGCCATGATCAACTCGACCAAGTCCAGCGAGTCCGCGTTCAGGTTGTCGACGAAGGAGGCCTCTTCATTCACATCTGCCTCTTCGACTCCCAACTTGTCGACCACTACCGTTTTTACTCTTTCGTAAACTGTGGGCACGCCTTCATCCCCCTTCCTGCGCCGGAATTCCCGCCACCAGTTCGCCCGTCTCCAGTCCCGCCATCACCGATCCCAGCACACCGTTGACAAACCGGGCCGAGCTTTCGCTTCCAAAGGCTTTGGCCAGCTCGACGGCTTCGTTGATAGCCGTTTTCTCGGGAGTGTCCGGGTTATGCAACAACTCAAAAAGCGCGATTCGCAAGATGTTTCGGTCTACCACTGCCAACTGGTTCACCGGCCAAGCAGGAGCAAATCGCTGAGTGATCTCGTCAAGCTCCGTCCGGTGGCCCACCACACCTCTGAAAAGCATCTCAGCGAATATCGCCGTTTCTTTCGACAGGGAGTTTTCCTCGGTGAGCCAGTCCAGGCAAGATTCTTCGAGGTTGTCTTTGATATCGGCAGCGAACAGAGATTGCAACGCCGCCATCCGGGCTTTTCGTTTTAGGTTTGGCGAGATCGATTTTGGCATACGCCGGTTATCCGGATTTCAGCCGCCAGTATTAGCCACCCGTTCGGCGAGTTTGGTTATCGAGTCAGGATCGGTGACGGCGGTCGCCTGAACACCCCGGTCGATCCTCCGGATAAGTCCCGATAAAACCCCGGCCGGACCGAACTCCACGAATTCGGAAACCCCGGAATTAACCATCGACTGCACCGACTCTTTCCATTGGACACATCGGCAAAGCCCGTTGACCAACTCCTCTTTGATCTGACTTCCATTGGTCAGAAGGGAGCAGTCTGAGTTGGCGATGATGGGAATGGTGGGGTCGTTGAACGCCATGGAATTAACGGCCGACTCCAATCCTTCTTTGGCCTTTAGCATCAATGACGAGTGAAAGGCCCCGCTCACGGGGAGGGAGATCGTTTTCTTGGCGCCCCGGGCTGAAGCCAAGTCCATTGCCCGTGCCACGGCGATCTTGTCGCCGCTGATCACGATCTGATCGTCGCTGTTGATATTCGCCACCTCGACGCCGGTTTCGGCGCAGATGGATTCAAACGCCATTTCCTCCAGGCCTATTATGGCCGCCATGCCGCCCGGCCGGTTCACCGCGGCCTGCTGCATCAACTGCCCGCGCTTTCTAACCAACCGTACGGCGTCGGAGAAACTGGTGACTCCCGCCACAACCATGGATGTATATTCACCCAGGCTGTGCCCGGCCACCACATTTGGAGGCTTGGCGCCAGCTCCTGCCTGTTCTTCCCACGCCTTCCAACAGGCGATGCTCACCGTCATGATGGCGGGCTGGGAGTTGGCCGTGTTCTTCAGCTTGGAATCCGGCCCGCGGAAGATCAGCCTGGACAGCTTGAATCCCAGACTGTCGTCAGCCTCTTGGAACACCTCCCGGGCAGCCGGCGAAGTGTTGTAAAGTTCCAAACCCATGCCAACGCTTTGGGACCCCTGTCCCGGGAAGACATAAGCCTTTTTTTCTTCTAATTGTGTGTTCGTAGTGCCTCCACCACAATCGACTGCCGGCCGGTTAGCGCGACAATTAGCGCCGCATTGTATTACTCCGGCGGCAATTTGTACACCGCTTCCCCTAAGCTTCCAAACCCACCACTTGCCGTCCCCGGTAGTAACCGCACTGACGACAGACCGTGTGGGGTAATTTTGCCGTTCGGCACTGAGGGCAAATAGACGGATGCACCGGGCTCAACTTATGAGAATTGAACCTGTGCCCCTTCTGTGCCCTGGTAATTTTCTTTTTCGGTAATGCGCCCATTTCCTATTTTCCTACTCCGGCCGGCGAACTCGAGTCCGGCCTCTCCGAATAAATTGTTTAATCCTCGATCCTGCCGGCGGCTACTTGCCTGCCGGCGATATCCTCACGGTCTAACCGTCAGCCGTTTTCAACAATCCGGCCAGCGCGCCCCAGCGGGGGTCCAACGAGCCCGCGTCACATTTGCATATCCCCTGATTCAGGTCGTTACCGCAAACGTGGCACAAGCCCAAACACTCGGCCCGGCACAACGGTTTCATGGGTTCATCGGCTATCACGTATTGCCTCAGCACCTCGGTCAAATCAACTACGTTGTCTTCATCGATACTGAAACTCGGCTCATCGCTGGAAGGCTGGTCAAGATGGCGTCCCGTGGAGAGGTCGATGGCAGCGAAGAATTCCTCTTCTATGTGGAGCGACGAAGACCGCGGAAATCCGCGCAAACACCGGCTGCAGGTGAGATTTGCCTCGACTTCGATGTCGGCGTTTACCAGGACACCCTGATGGGTGCGCAAGATACGCACCTCCCCTTGAGTGGCCTCAGGGGATTCTGGTCCGCCTACAGATGTTTTTTCTACTAAGAAGCTGCGGGTTGAGCCCGTGGGCTCACGCAGCAATTGTGCTACATTATATTGCATTGACGGCACTGTCTCCGCCGAAATACGGGGGTAATTATACCCGTCACATCCGGCGATATGTCAAGGCAATCACATCCTCGAAGCACCCATATTACACCAACCAGGCTGGATCCACTGCTGGCCGATGGTATGGCCTGGGGAATGACCCCAAGTCCCGAGGCGTCCCTACTTCCCGTCGGATCCCACCCCGGATTCGATGAATTTGACTATCTCTCCCGTCGAGGCGCCGGGACCGAACACCCCTTTGATTCCCAGGTCCATCAGGGCCTGCCGGTCGTTTTCCGGAATGATGCCGCCCACCACCACCATCACCCCGCCCATACCCGCCTGCTCCAATAAATCCATTATTTCCGGCAGTATCTCCATATGCGCGCCGGAAAGGATGCTCAATCCCAAAACGTCCACGTCCTCTTGGCTAGCCGCTTGGGCGATCATCTGCGGAGTCTGGCGGATCCCCGTGTAAATCACCTCCATCCCCGCGTCCCGCAACGCCCTGGCGATGATCTTTGCGCCCCGGTCGTGACCGTCGAGACCAGGTTTGGCCACCAAAACCCGGGTGGGCCTTTTATTTTGAGTCATTGTCCCCTTCCCTGCTGATCACCCAATTTTTCCCGCTGGCCGATCCCGGCCGTCTCTTGGCGATATAGGTTCTCCCGGTCATAGGCCGGCGCTTTCCACCAGTTCTGTGAGGACCCCAAAAACCGATGCCGGGTGTATGAAAGCTATGGTGCCCGACAGGCCCTCCCTGGGTTCCTTGTCGATCAGACGAATGCCCCTATTTTCCAGCATCTTCAGCTTGCCGCCGATGTCCGACACATTAAGGGCCAAGTGATGCAATCCCTCGCCCCGGCGCTCTATGAAGCGCCCCACGGCGCTCTCTGGGGTGATTGGCTCCAGCAGTTCCAGCCGGGTCTGGCCCACCTGAATGAGGGTGGCCCGCACGCCCTGGCCGGCCAACTCCTCTATCTTGGCCGGCGGAGTGTCGAACACCTGGCCAAAGAAATCCAGGGCGGCCTCTATGTCTTTGACGGCGATGCCAATGTGGTCGATGTAATTAACGGTGCAGCTTTCCGTCACCATGCGCTTACCTCAATCATTGATCCCTCTCGCTTTATTTCATCTCTCCCGGTTTCCAATCGCGGTGTCCGCGCTGGCGCCGGGCCCAGTCACAAGGGGTATTGGTTCATCAATTGCCGGGCGATGACCAGCCGCTGCACTTCGGAAGTGCCCTCGTAGATGGTGGTCACCCGGGCGTCCCGGAAGATGCGCTCGACTCCCGCCTCTTGGAAATAGCCTATGCCACCGTGGACTTGAATCGCTTTGGACGATACGTTTACGCACATCTCCGATGCCAAAAGTTTCGCCATGGAAGCCTCCATAAGGAAGGGCAATCCTTGGTCTTTCAACGTTGCGGAATGCATGGTCGCCACCCTGGCGGCGTGGACTTCCGTGGCCATGTCGGCCAGCATGAACTGGATGGCTTGATGTTGGGCGATGGGCTTGCCAAAGGTCTCCCGTTGTTGAGCATAGCGCACCGCAGATTCCAGGGCTGCCTGGCCGATGCCGACGCACTGGGCCGCGACGATGATCCGGCTGGAATCCAAGATTTCCATGGCATAATTGAATCCCTTGCCTTCCTCTCCCAACAGGTTGCGCGCCGGCACCGGGGTATCCTGAAAGACCACCTCGTCGGTGGTCGAGCCGCGTATGCCCAACTTGCCGTGGAGAGCATTTATCTGAAGGCCCGGAGAGCCCTTTTCCACCACGAACGCGCTGATGCCCCGGTGTCCCTTGGAAGCATCTTGCGTGGCGAAAACCACGATGGATTCGGCCACCCCGGCGTTGGTGATGAATGTTTTGCTGCCGTTGAGGAAATAGGTGCCGTCGCGCTCGGTGGCGGTGGTGCGCAGGGCGGCGGCATCGGACCCGCTTCCGGGCTCGGTGAGGGCCCAGGCGGCAACGCCCTTTCCAGTGGCCAACGGCGGGACCAGCCGCTTTTTCTGCTCCTCGTTGCCAAATTTGTATATGGTGGTCGTGCCCAGGGAAAGGTGGGCCAGCAGGCTGACACTGGCCGAGGCGTCTCCCCGGGCCACTTCTTCGGCGACTATGGCCACGTGGCGGTACCCGCCCGACCCGTTACCGCCGTAGGCGGCATCGATGCCGATGCCCATCAACCCCAGCTTGGCCATGCCGTTCCAGTTTTCCCAGGAGAACTCCTCCCTCTGGTCAACCTCCCTGGCCCTGGGGGCAACCTCCCGGTCAACGAATTCTCGGACCGTGCTTTGCAGCATCCGTTCTTCCTCGGTCAACATCAGGTCCGGCATTGGGGAATTCCTCCTAATACATCGCGGCATAGCAGAATGGAAAGATTGGACAAGATGCAGCAGGGAAGGTCTTGCGAATTCGACCCGGAGAGTGACGCTGGGACCGGTTAAGCGTCTATGGCTCCACCGGCAACGGCATGCCCTTTGGATTCAAAGATCATATTCTGCGGTTCAGTTACCAGTGCCGATGCCATTAGAATCTCGAGTCCCACGATTCGGCCTTTCATGTCCATGTCGGCTATTATGCCTTCTTGGATCTCATCGCTCTCAGTGATGGGTGAGTCGTTGAACCTGATGGTGAGAGTGTCTGATTCTGGGTCATAAGTGACTTTCATGAGATGACTACTCCACCCAGTACTTTTGTAATCTTGAGGGCTTATAGGCGGTTACGACGGAAATCACCCCTGCTTCTGCTTCGACGAGGACCCGGAGCAACATGGTCTTCTCTTCAATGGTATCAAAGTATTGAGTTTGACGAACCTGCCTCCCACCAGGCATAGAAACGTTCTGCTGTGGGTTCATCGCCACTTCCCGTACGAAATCTATCTCAATGTTTCTGGCCCTGATTTGAAATATGGCGTGGGCTGTGACAATCACGTTGACCGATGCCATTAAAATCCGGCCATCTCCTGCTGTTCGCCGAAGACGCCCCGGAAGACCTGGCAGATCTCGCCCAGCGTGCCGTTGGCCTCGACACATTCCAGGATGACCGGCACCGTATTATCATCGCTGCGGGCCACCTCCTCCAGCCGGGCCAACGCCGCCTGGACCGCGCCGGGATCCCGTTTCTTGCGCACCTGGACCAGCCGGCTGATCTGATCCTCGGCCGCCCGTTCGTCCACCCGCAACAGCCCTTGGATGGGTTCCGAGTCAGTCACGAACCGGTTGACTCCGACGATGGTCCGCGAGCCCGATTCCACCTCCCGGCGGTGTTGATAGGCGGCTTCGCCGATCTCGCGCACCTGGAATCCCTGCTCAATGGCCGTGACCGCTCCTCCCATGTCGTCGATCAGTTTCAGATATTTCAGGGCCTCTTCTTCCAGTTTGTTGGTCAGGCTTTCCACGTAGTACGAGCCACCCAATGGGTCCACCACGTCGGCGGCCCCGCTTTCGAAGGCCAGTATCTGCTGGGTTCGTAACGAGAGTTGGACCGACTCTTCCGAAGGCAACGCCAATGCCTCGTCGCGGGAATTGACGTGCAATGATTGAGAGCCGCCCAACACGGCCGCCAGGGCCTGCACGGTGCACCGAATCAGGTTGTTGTCGGGCTGCTGGGCGGTCAGGGACACCCCGGCGGTCTGGGTGTGGAACCGGAGCATCATGGACCGGGGGTCTTTGGCCCCGAAGCGCTCCTTCATGATCCTGGCCCACATCCGCCGGGCCGCCCGGAATTTTGCAACCTCTTCGAACAGGTTATTCTGGGCCACGAAAAAGAACGAAAGCCTGGGGCCGAAGTCGTCCACCGCCATCCCGGAATCCATCACCGCCTGCACGTATTCAATGGCGTCGGCGAAGGTGAAGGCCAGCTCTTGGACCGCCGTTGCGCCCGCCTCCCGCATGTGGTAGCCGCTGACGCTGATGGTGTTCCAACGCGGGACGTTCTCAGCGCAGTACTTGATGACGTCCACCACCAGCCGCATGGATGGCCGGGGCGGATAGGCGTAGGTGCCCCGGGCGATGTATTCCTTCAATATGTCGTTCTGGATGGTGCCGGTCAGTTTATCGGGGGACACGCCCTGGCGTTTGGCCACGGCGATATATAGGCACAACAGGATTGAAGCGGTGGAGTTGATGGTCATGGAAGTGCTGACCTTGTCCAGGGGAATGCCCTCCAGCAGCGCCTCCATATCGGCCAAACTGCAGATGGGCACGCCCACCTTTCCCACCTCCCCCTTGGCCAGCACATGGTCCGAGTCGTAGCCGATCTGGGTGGGCAGGTCGAAGGCCACCGAAAGCCCGGTCTGACCCTGGTCCAGCAGGTACCGGTACCTTTCGTTGGTGTCGGCGGCCGTGGCGTAGCCCGAATACTGGCGCATGGTCCAGATACGGCCGCGGTAGGTGTTGGGCTGGACGCCTCGGGTGTAGGGATACTCGCCGGGAAATCCCACGTCCCGCTGGTAGTCTGACCCGGCCTCCGCCAGGGTTTCCGGGCTGTAGAGGGCGTCTATCTCCAGGCCGCTATCGGTGACGAATCTGTCCTGGCGTTGGGGAAAACGGCTGACGCTGGGTCCTAGGGTGTTTTTCTCCCACTCATCTTTACTGCTGCTGGGCATTCTCCGTCTCCTGACCACCACCTAGGGGATTGGGCGGGCCCACGGCCGTTGCGGTGTTCCAATTGTACGCTTCTCCCAGATGCCCGCTCAACCGGAAGGGTTGGCACAAAGACCCCATCGGCTCCGGCGGAAGGACCCGGGCC
>JADFPM010000259.1 GCA_022562335.1 Chloroflexota bacterium | reverse complement strand
TTGTTAAACCCTACTAACGTAAGGGTGACGCCTATGAGTCCCACTAGGAATAGTGGCAGGTATATGTTTGAGATCGTCTTCTTAATCATGGGCTCGTCCCTCGTTTGATCGAATTTAATCAAATTTGGTCAGTCGAGTTTGGTGATATGCTTGCGATCTACGACTGGCCGCCGCTGCAGTTGATCACCTGGCCGGTGATGAAGGATGCGTCGTCGGAGGCCAGGAAGGCGATGGTTGCCGCCTGTTCTTCCGGCAGGCCGGACCGTTTGATCGCCTGCTGGTTGCGGATGTCTTCGCCCATCTGGCGGCGGTACATGGCCGCCTCTTCACCAACTTCTTCATCAGCCATGACCCCCTCCCTGATCTGAAGGCGGGAGGTGATACGGTCGGGAACCGCCGTGCCGCCGGGAGAGACGGTGTTGACCCTTATGCCGTAGCTGCCGTACTCCATGGAAAGGACCTTGGTCAGGGCGAAAATGCCGCCTTTGCCCACGGCGTAGGGCAACCGGTGCAGCCCCCTGGGCGACTGGGAGCCCAGGTTGACGATGGACCCGGACTTTTGCTCCATCATGATGGGCAGCACCGCCAGGCAACACCACATGGTGGGATACAGGGTCCGCTCCAGTTCCAAATTCACCTGCTCCGCGGTGTATTTATGGTAGGGCTGGGCCCAGATGGTGCCGCCGACGTTGTTCACCAGCACGTCGATCCTGCCGTATTGCTTCACCACCTGGTCCATCAGGTCCTGGGCCCCCGTCAAGGAACCCACGTCGGCCAGGACCTTCATGGCCTCCACGCCGTTCTCCCTTAATTCGGACACGGTCCTGGAGGCGCTTTCGTCCACCCGGTCGGCCACCACGATGGTGCCGCCTTCTTCTCCCAAACGCCGGGCGGTGGCGCGGCCGATCCCCTGGCCCGACCCGGTGACGATACAGACTTTATCTTTAAGACGCTTCCCCCCGGCCGCTCTGGGGTCCAATTCTCCCGCCATATGTTTCTCCTTGTTTAACCGCCGTCAATGACGGTTATCGGGATATCACGGTCACGGTAAGTCAGACAGTTACGGATTGCTTACTTGCGGGGCCAGTCACGCCCAATTTTTTTGTTCCGTTGAGTCTGGTATGGACAGAAAGTGGCCACCTGTCTAAGATAAGTGGCTGTTAGATTAACATCAGGCCGTCAGCGGCGATAGATAAGTATAGTGAACTTAGAATCAAAGGCGTCGGGCGAAAAAGCCAGCCCCAGGCGTGAATCCAAGGTCACAATTCGGGCGCCGAATAGGAGGAATCTGATGGGAATGTCCGGGATGTCCGTGACCTACGGTGGCGTGACCAAACGTTACAGCAAGGGCCTTACCAGCCGCCGCTGCCTCCTTATTTTCGGCCTTGTACTGGCGGTGGCCGGGGCCGCCGGGTTCTTTGTGCCAACCCAGCCGGGCGACCTGTACACCATGGGAATAGGCCAAAGCATCTTCTTCCTGGTGCTGGGGCTTGCATCCATGTATGTCGGCGAGGTTTGGAATTCCGAATACAAGCGTATCTTCGCGGGCGGGATCGGGGTGTTTTTCCTGGCGGTGGCCATCGCTGGATTTGTGTTCTCCCACTACACAGACAGCCGGCTGGGGATAGACCTGTGGATTTTCAACGTGGAGCACCCCTGGGAGAACACCGCCCACTTGATCTTGGGAGTGATCTACGGAGGAACGGCCATATATCCCCGCCGGTTCCGGGATTACTCCTTCGGCACCAACGTGTCTGACTGACCCGGTCCAATGCCACGAAATCAACAAGGCCCGCTCCGTTGATCGGAGCGGGCCTTGTTGATTCATCTAGCTCTTGGGTGAAAGGAACCTAGCTGAGTGGCAGCTCCACGGCCTCCCGCTGTTCGTCTTGCTCGATGGTCACGGCCGCATTGTCGGCCATGGCCTTGCCCCAGATCCTCTGGGCGTCCCGGGACTTCCAGGGCATTCGACGCCTCCAGAAGATGATGGCGGCATCCGTAGCGCCCAGCTTCTGGTCGGAATGGGGGTCCAGCGTCCCCACCGCCTGGATGGGGAAGTCCTCTTTCTCGTTGGTGGTCTGAGGGGCGTTGAAGTAGACGTAAAACGTATGGTAGAAGAACTTCCACCACAACTTGTGCAACAGGCGCGTTCTAACCTTTTTCATGGCGAAGGTGAACATGCGGGTGTTGTTGGCGTCTATGGGCGTGAAATACCGCAGGTGCTGGGAATGCCCACGGGCGCTGGGGCAAGCGATGGAGGGCAGCCGGTATAAACCGCCGGGCCGCCGGTTGTTAAACGCGTTCTTCTGCTCGTTCAGGGGGTTCACCCGGCGGGGGGACCGGAACCGCCACCAGACGTGCTGGGGCCACTTTTTGCCCAGCAGCGGGAAGTAACCCTGCTCCATATTCTTACCATTGTCCTGCCGGACCTTGGGGGCTATGCAGATGTAATTGTCTCCTTCCTCGGTGATCTCGGTGCCTTCCCAAAAGGCCGGTAAGGGGTTGAAGATTTGGCCGGTGATCAACCGGCGTATGCCTCCCCGGTGGATTTTGCTGTTGTGGGAATCCCGGGAGTTCTCCATGGTCAGCGACCAGTTCATGGGCCAGTTTTTGACGTAGGTCATGATCTCGACGTCCGGGTCGAAGAACTCCTCGGGCAGGTCCTCTTCCAAGGGCACCGGCTCGGTGACGCCCATCCAAATGTAGACCACTCCCCGCTGGGTCTGGGTGGGATATTTCCGGGCGGTGAGTTTGGGCGCAAGTTTGGAATCGGGTCCGTCGGTAAGGGCCGCCACGCACTGGCCGGTCCCATCAAAGGTGTACCCGTGGTAGGGGCAGGTGATAAATCCCTTGAACTCGTGGTTTCCCGGACCCTTGCTGGTCCCGCCGGAGAGAAAAGCTCCGCGATGAGGACAGGTGTCGGTAAGGGCCACCACCTCATCTTTCTGGTCCCGGAAGAAAACGATCTGGTCGCCCAGCAAGGTCAAGGCCACCGGTTGGCGCCGGATGAGCTTTTGCTCCACCGCCGGGTACCAGTACTCCCGGTAACCCAACTCGGGCACCATGTCGTGCACGCCGATGCCGGAAGCGCCCTTGGGAATGTATTTCCCCAGGTCGGCCGTTCCGTTGGTCACATTGGAGCCGCTGGTCCCGTTGGTTCCGGTGGCCTGCTGGCCGTTGGTCTGTTGGCTGGTCATTTTCTCACCTCTGTGGTCCACATCCAGCAAGTTATCGTAGTGGAAATACGAACACGGGAGGCACCACCCGGAGACGTGACCGATAACGGCGGCGCAAGTGCCTCACGCCCCGCATTCTAGGCAAAATGAGGTTCAATGTCAACGCAAAACCCGGCGGGGGAGCCGATGGTTAGAGCCAAACCACCATGGGGATTCACGTAAGCCGCCAAACAACATCAAACAATACAAATGGGGCCCGTTGTTACGAGTTCTGGAAATCAAGCCGTCGAATCATGAGCCCTTCGTAGGAACCCGCGCCGTTATCATTCACTGAACGTCGCGGAAGGCAGATTTGCCTTGACACCAAGAAAGCCCTCTGTAAAAATGGATGGCGTCCGGCGGGTGATATTGCCCGGCGGAGCACGTTAAGCAGTCAAAATCATTGGAGGCAAAACATGGGAGAGATACTCGGTGTTGGACTCACCCACTATCCCGGCCTCATCGCGCCGGATGAGGACAGGGCATTCCCACTGACCAGGCTTCTAAACAGTGACAAGATCTCGGAAGAGCTTAAAAATCCCCTCAACTGGCCCGAGGCCATGCGCATCGAGTATGGCGAAGACCAGGGCGTCGCCTCCGCCAAGAAGCACCGCGAGCGGCTGGTGCAGGGCTTCCGGGAACAGCGCGCGGCCATCGACGAATTCAAGCCCGACGTGGTGCTGATTTGGGGCGACGACCAGTACGAGAACTTCAAGGAAGACATAATTCCGCCTTTCTGCATCCTGGCCTATGACGAGATCAATTGCACTCCCTTTACCTTGAAAGACGGCAG
>JADFPM010000020.1 GCA_022562335.1 Chloroflexota bacterium | reverse complement strand
CCTGGGTTTCGGGCAATATCGGTGCCCACTCATCCCGCTCCTTGCCCCGGCACCATATCTGGCCATCCTTGACACGACCAACATCACCCGCTGTAACGCGCCGTACCTCTATCTGCCGCCAGCCGTGGCCAACCAACAAGTGCAGGATGGCCAGCTCTTGGTCCGTTTGCGGGGTGCAAAGGAGGGCCTCCACCTGGCTCAAGTTCAGAGTGTTGATGGGTTTCTTGCGGACGATGGGGTTATCCACGCCGTCCAGTACGTTTTTGGGCCAATCGTGGAATTGAACGGCATGTTTGTAGAGCGACTTGATTAGGACCTGGTATTCCTTGCGGTGGCGTGAAAGAAGACCTCTACTTGCTCGGCCATATCTGCCTCCTATGTTTCTAGGCGATCGTAGATGCCTCAGATGTCGTCTCTGAGGCTATACGGCGCTCCGGGGCGGCCGCCGGCGGGCAGGCCGAGGGGGAGATGGACATTCAACAGGAAAGGACGTTTCTCTTCTTCCACTATTTTTAGACCGCGCTCGATGGCGTTGGCGATATCCGCTTCGTCGTCGGCGTCCATGGCCTCGACGCCGAAGCCTTCCGCGAGTTTGACCGGGTCTATGTTATCGAGGACCACGCCCCTGTATTCGCCGGTTTGTTTCATGTCAGCCTCCGCGCCGCCAAAGGCCCCCGCTACGACGCCATAGGCCCCGTTGTTGGAGATCACGTAGAGCACGGGAATGCTATGGCTGGCCGCCGTCCAGAGGGCGGAGTCCGAGTAGTAGAGGGACCCGTCGCCGACGAGACCTACGACGGGTTTACCGGGAGCGCCGAGTTTCGCTCCGATGGCGGCGCCCATCCCGTAGCCTTCCGAGCCTCCGGCGGGTCTGATGTATTCGTTGTTGCCAGCATCGCCGGTGTTCTCAAGTATGTCTTGGGCGACGGCGAATTGCTCGATGGTAACCAGGCCGCCGCCGAGCTTTTCAAGGGCCTGATCGAGCGCGTCGGCCAAGACGTAGGGACGCACCTTGCCCGGCTGTTGGGCCACTGACCGAGCGGCGTCCCGACGTTGGGCGCGGAGCGAGGCGGCTTCTTCCCTGGCCCAGGCGCGGCGGTCTGCTAATTCGTCCAATGAGGGGCCGGCCAGTTCGAGCAGACGCTGGGCGGTGCGCTTTTCGTCGGCGAGGACGGCGAGGTCCAGGCCGGGGATATTTTCAAAGTTTTCAACGTCTGAACCCACGGCGATGATACGCTCGGCGTTGAAGAAGGCGGAATAGTCGTCGGCGGTGCCGGCGCCGTTGTGCCGCACGCCGAAACAGAGGATCAGGTCGGGCTCGATATCACCCGCCTGCTCCAGGCGGCGGCCGCCACAATGGAGCGGGTGCTTGATGGAGACGCCGCGCAATTCGCCCACGACGGGAAGGCCGAAGCGTTCGGCCAGGGCTGTCACTTCGGCGCTGGCGCCACTTTTCCAGACACCGTCGCCGGCGTACAGAAGAGGGCGTTTGGCATCGCGGAGAGCCCGGGCAATCTGCTCTACGTCGCCGTCGGACGGATAGCCCGTGCGGACCTCAGGCGGGTCCCCTTCTATGATGTTGGCGGTGACCAGGTCAGGGCCAAGCATCCGGTCATAGATGGCGAGATGGACTGGGCCGACAGGCGGTGTCATGGCGACCCGAAGGGCGCGCTCGATTGCAGCCGGCAATCCTTCAGGTTCGATTACTGCCCAGCTAGCCTTGGTCATTGGCGCGCTGATGGCGGTTGGCCCTGCGTTATGGCTCAGGTCGAGGCTTATCTTATCGGCAAAGCTGCCGGTGTCGCCGGCGAAGGTGATCACAACCACCGGTAAGCTGCCGGTCCAAACGTTGATCAGTTGCCCCATGCATTGGGCGAGTCCCGCTCCCAGGTGAACCACCATGACACCCGGGGCCAGGTTGGCCTGGGTGTATCCGCCGGCCATGGCTGTGACCGCGCCTTCGTGGAGCCCCAGGATGCCATGGATATCAGAGCGAGAATGGAGTTCGTTGAAGAACAAGGCTTCGCGCGAACCTGAGTTGTTGAAGACGTATTTGACCCCTGATGCCGCCAATTGCTCGACTATCAGATGAGAGGCGTTGGCCGTCATTTGCCTGGTTTTCATTGGTGACCCTCCTTGCGAAGCGATGTATCTCTAAGTGAACCGGCTATCTGAAGCTCATTGTCAGGGGCGTTGGCAACTCGCCCCGGAATTCCTGGTACAAACGCGCGACATTGCGCGTGACCCGTTCCGGCTCCACCCAATCGGCATATTCTCCCAGCCGCATGGCGCGGCTAGCGTCCTCGACGCTTGCGCCCTGTTTAAAATGTATGCGAGACGTTCGCTTTACCAAACGGAGGTACCGCAATGTCTTGCTGACCACCTCCTTGCCGCTGACGGGCCCGTGCCCCGGCACCAGAGTGGTGGCATCCAAATGATTGAGGATGCCGTTTGACACCCTGATCCAATTGCTCACGTGGCCGTCTCCGGCCAAGGGTGTCAGGTAGTGAAAAGCAACGTCTCCGATGAAAAGCACCTTCTCCCGGGGCAGGTATACGAGGGTGTCCCCATAGGTATGGGCGGGACCCGGGTGGAGCAATTCGATCTCCCGGTCACCCAGGTGGACGGTCATTTTGTCCTCGTAGGTGACGCTGGCTGGAGTCAACCGGGTCTGCTCCCAGTCCTCTCTATAATGGGGCCATCGTTGACTCAGCATCTCCACATCGGCGCCCCTGGCGATCAGGGCTTCCCGGCATCCGCGGTGGGAAACTATCTCTGCCGGCAGGTAAAACTGGTTGCCAAAGGCGTGGTCCACATGATGGTGGGTGTTGACTACATATCTGATGGGCTTGTCGGTGACTCTGCGAATCTCTTCCATGTAGGTACGCACCATACTGGCCACCATCATGGCGTCGATAACCATTACGCCATCGTCGCCTACGATGAAGCCGGAGTTGCATATGTCCCATCCTACCCCGCTGTGTATGTAAGCGAAGACGTTCGGCGCAATCTCTTGCAATCCCGACTTCCAAGAGGGTATGGCCATCGTTGGCACCTCTACGGTCTATTTTCAGGAGAGGCCCAAGCTCTCACTGGAGCGAATCTTAGGGACTAAGTTGATCGAAACTGGGGCATCACCTGTTCGCTGAGCAACCTCAACGATGCGGCGGTGTCCTCCGGGGACATCAGACCCCGGTTGGTCAGCATCAGGTTCCTGACTCCTGCTTCGCTGAGCAGATGGACCTGTTCAGCTACCCGGCTAGGAGACCCGATCAGGTTTTCGTTGGCTTCGGTGTTCGGGGCGGGCTTGTAAGCGGAACGTGACAGAGGTGGGGTGGTAGTGGATACTTCCTGGTCTTTTGGGTTCCACCGTTTCCGCATCTCAGCGACATGCCTGCCAGCGGATTCATATATAGGCAGAAATCCATCAAGAGCGTCATCGTCGGTCTCGGCCAAGTGTGCCTCGTACCAGAACCACGAGTTGTCCAGGGCATTTTCGACTGTTGTCTCATCGAACCCTGAAGATTGCATCGTCTCGCGGTAGAGACGAATGGACCTGCCCGCCGCCTCTATGGAACGGCCACGGAAAAGGACCGGCCTGGCGATCTTGCCCATGCTGATTATGGAATCATCGCTCAAGCAGGCCCGCGCCAGGGGTGGATGGGGTTTTTGGTACGGCCTGGGACGGACGGCCGGGAATGACACCTGCCAGTACTCCCCCTGGTATTCCAGGTTCTCGGTGGTCCAGGCTTTGACCAACAGGTCTTCCGCCTCCAGCAGCCGTTTTCGTCCCTCCTCCACCGTGGTGCCGAACCCGGTGTACTCGAAAGCGTTGTAATTGGATCCACGGCCCGTGCCCACTATCAGGCGGCCCCGGCTCAGGTTATCTAGAAGGGCCGTTGAAATGGCTAGCTGAACCGGGTTGTGCAGGGCCATCTCTATGATCCCCAGACCCAGCGTCACCCGGTGGGTCTTGACCGCCACCGCCGCGGCGAACATCAAGGGGTCGCCGTAAACCGCCTCCCCGATGAAGTGGTGCTCGGCGATCCAAATAGCATCAAACCCCAGTTGCTCAACCAACTCGGCCTCAAGAAGGCATTCCTCGATGGCCTCGTAATCGCGGGAGGGATCGAAATTCATGGGATAAAAGAAATGCCCGAAGCGCATGTTCCCCTCAACTAGGCGGCGCCGTGCCGATGCCTTTGGTATCAACTTTGATAATCGGGAGACCACCGTAGCCCAGGTATTCCTTGGCCTGTATCCCCATGCAGAAACCAGCATCATTAACCCCGTTCGCTCTGAGCTTGTCGAAGGCACCTGGGCCGGATGGATGGTTCGACAGGCTCACCACGAACGGAAGATTCTAACGCGTATTTGCAAAACTAGGTACTAGCAGCGGTTATCAACAAAGCAGGCGGGTTACTTTAGCGTCGGGGCTGATGTTACGTCTGGGGGGCCGGGTTGTCTATATTCCCAGGGGATAAGTTGCCAACGGTCCGGTATTTACGGGAGGAAGCAGGAAATCCTGACAAAAAATCAATCCATGCGGCAAGCATGGACTGACACGAAAGATGATCTGTGTTTTAGCTGGCGGGAGGTTGGTTACTTGCGGAGAAAAGTCCGCGGCAACACGACCCAAAGAGTGAACAATCCCACGAAGGTTGCGGCTGCGGCGATCATTTCCATAATTCCCTCTCGGCCAGTGTTGATACCTCTACTATGGCGCTGCCGTGTTAAACCTTGGTTACGTTTTCCTTCCTCCCGCCTTCTTCATCAAAGATTGATTTCCCTGCCATCTCTAGCCTACACTCAGCGGGTCTGAATTCCCCCGTACGGATTCGCACTGCGCCAGGCTTCGACCTGACCTTTAAGGAGGTACTCCCATCATGCCTCTTCCGCCTGACCGAGTGGACTACAGCCCAATCATCGACCGCCCCGTCATCAAGTGGCCCAACGGCGCCCGGGTTGCCCTCTGGATCTCCCCCAACGTCGAGCACTACGAGTACGAGCCGGACTACGACGGCCAGCGCAATCCCTGGCCGCGAACCCCTTATCCCGACGTGCAACAGTACTCCTACCGGGACTACGGTAACCGCGTCGGCTTCTGGCGCATGCTGGAGGTGCTGGACAAGCACGACATCCGATGTTGCGTGTCCCTGAATATGGCGGTCCTGGAACACTTCCCGGAAATCGGGGAGGCTATGGTCCAGCGCAACTATGACTTTATGAGCCACGGCATATACAACACCCGTTACCTCAACACCTACACCGAGGAGCAGGAGCGGGAGTTTTACCGGGACTGCATCGATACCTTGCGGCGCCATACCGGCAAGCAACTGAAGGGTATGCTGGGGCCGGCCATCTCAGGCACCGAGCGCACCCCCGACCTGATGGCCGAAGCGGGCCTCATCTATCACACGGACTGGATGCACGACGATCAACCCGTGCCCATAAAGGTGAATTCGGGCAAGCTGATCTCCGTTCCCTATTCCATAGAACTCAACGACGCTCCCCTCTACCGGGAACACTACGAGGGCGATTACTTCGAGGAGATCTGCAAGGCCCAGTTCGACCAGCTTTATAAAGAGGGAGCTGAAAGCGGCCGGGTGATGTGCATCGCGCTGCATCCCTACCTGACGGGCCAGCCCCACCGGATCAAGTATCTGGACAACGTCCTCAGCTACATCATGGGGCATGACGGCGTGTGGCAGACCACCGCCGACGACATAGCCGAATATTACATCGCCAACTGCTACGACGAGGCCGTCGACCACGCCTGGCGCCTTAACGCTTAACCCGGCAGCCCGGCCTTGGGAGGTCCGAATCATGCCCGCACAGCGCCGCTTAGGCATGGACCATGAGCACTACGATTGGTCCCCAATGGTCAACCGGGGCAAGCTGAGTTGGCCCGATGAAGCCCGGGTTGCCATTTGCGTCATCCTCGACCTGGGACGCATGGAGTGGAGCCCGCCCCAGGGGAGTTTTACGCCAGGGTTGGCTGGCGGCCTGGGCGTGCGGGATTTCCCGGATTACGCCCGCCTCTCCCACCGGGAATACGGCCACCGCGTCGGCATTTTCAGGGTGTTGGATGTCTTGGAGAAGTCGGGCATCAAACCCACGGTAGCGATGGACGCCCTAACCGCCGACAACTACCCCTACCTGGTGAGCCATTGTCTCAGCCGGGGTTGCGAGATCATCGGCCACGGTGTCTCCAGCAGTCAAACCATCTCCAGCCGGATGTCTCAGGAGGAGGAGACCGGGTATATCCAAACGTCGATAGAGGCATTGACCCGCGCCACCGGCGCCGCTCCAAAGGGCTGGCTCGGCCCCGAGTATGGCGAGTCGTCCCGCACTCCCCAGTTGTTGTCTCAAGCGGGTATCCGGTACGTCTGCGACTGGGCCAACGACGAGCAGCCATACGCCCTAAAGAGTCCCCACGGTGATCTTTTTGCCCTTCCCATCATGGTTGAGCTTGACGACGTGGTTGCCATGTGGAACCGGCGGGTTACCGTCGGGCGGTACCGGGATATGCTCAAAGAAAGCTTCGACACGCTTTACCTGGACGGCGCTCAAAGCGGAAGGCTGTTGGTGATCAACCTTCACCCGTGGCTGATCGGTCAGCCCTTTCGCATCAACTACCTGGATGACGCATTGACCCACATGACCCGGCGGGGCGGAGTGTGGGCGGCCTCCGGCTCTGAGATCATCGATTGGTACCAACGGAACCCGCCGGTGACCTAGTCAAAAGATGGTTCGATCCGCCTTTAGGCGGACACCACGAACGGAGATGGTCCTTGCTGCCCGTTCGTCCTGATTTGCCCGCGGCGGAGGAATGGCAGTCCGTTTGGGGCGGACGGTTCCAAAATACATTCATATTAGAGATAGCCCGCCGGCCGGCGCGGCCGGGCGCCGGAGGATCAAGACCCTAGTCTGGAGGCGCCGCTATGTCAGAGGACCTCGCTACCCAATCCCAAGAGAACGGCATTGCCGCGATAAACCCGATGAACGCCATGCGGTGGCGATGCATCGGCCCGCCCCGGGGCGGGCGTGTGGTGGCGGTGGCCGGTGACCCGGAAGACCTGGCTGTCTTCTACTTCGGCGCATGCGCTGGGGGAGTGTGGAAAACTACCGACGCCGGCACCTATTGGGAGAACGTGAGCGACGGGTTCTTCCGCACCTCGGCCGTCGGCGCTATCACCGTAGCCGAGTCTGACCACAACGTCGTCTACGCCGGAATGGGAGAGTCGTGCATCCGGGGTGACGTCTCCTACGGAGACGGCGTTTACCGGTCCACCGACGCCGGCAAGACCTGGTCGCACCTGGGGCTGGAAGACACCCGGCACATCGCCCGGATCAGGGTGCATCCCGATAACGCCGATCTGGTATACGTTGCCGCGCTGGGCCACGCTTTCGGTCCCAACAGCCAGCGCGGCGTGTTTCGGTCCAGCGACGGCGGCAAGTCTTGGGACAAGGTGCTGTTCCGAGACGATAACACCGGCGCCATCGACCTTTCTTTTGACCCAACCAATCCCAGAATCCTGTACGCGGCCCTGTGGGAAGCCCAGAGGACGCCGTGGAGTCTGGTGAGCGGAGGCCCTGGAAGCGGCATCTTCAAATCCACCGATGGCGGGGATTCCTGGCAAGAGCTCACCGGTAACCCCGGATTGCCCGAGGGCCTGAAAGGGCGCATCGGTATCGCGGCGTCACCAGCCAAAGCGGGACGGGTTTGGGCCACCATCGAGGTGGAAGACGCCGCCCTGTTCCGGTCCGACGACGGCGGTGACACCTGGGAAAAAGTCAGCGATAACCAGGACATCCAAGGAAGGCCCTGGTATTACCAGCACGTATTCGCCGATCCCCAGGATGCTGACACCGTGTGGGTCCTCAACTATCAGGCCTGGAAGTCCATTGACGGCGGAAAGAACTTCCAGCAGGTGACCACGCCCCATGGCGACAACCACGACCTTTGGATCGACCCTAAAAACCCCCGCCGGATGATCGAAGGCAATGACGGCGGCGCCTGCGTCAGCTTCAACGGCGGCGAAACCTGGTCCACGATCTACAACCAGCTCACCGCCCAGTTCTACCACGTGGCCACCGACAACCGGTTTCCCTACCGGGTGTACGGTACCCAGCAGGACAACTCGGCCATCTCCGTACCTTCCCGCACCCACAAAGGGGCGATACCCTGGGGCGATTGCTACACCGTCGGCAACTCGGAAAGCGGCCACATCGCCGTCCACGCCCAGGACCCCGATATCGTTGTCTCCGGCGCGGTGGGAAGCTCGGCGGGAGGCGGCGGGAACCTGCTGAGGTACGACCACGCCACCGGCCAGGTCAGGATCATCACGGTATGGCCGGAGCTGGGCACCGGCCGGGGCCCCAAAGAGATGAAATACCGTTTCCAGTGGACGTTCCCAGTCCAGTTTTCCCCCCACGACCCCGACGTCCTATACGTGGCCGGAAATCTGGTGTTCCGGTCCACCGACCAGGGAAGCACCTGGGAGGCCATCAGCCCCGATCTGACCAGGGGCGACGTCACAAAGATGGAGACTTCGGGCGGGCCGATCACCAAAGACACTTCGGGGGCGGAGACCTACGGCACCATCTTCGCTTTCGTGGAATCGCCGCATGAAGCGGGGGTTTTCTGGGCTGGCAGCGACGACGGCCTGGTCCATATTTCCAGGGACGCGGGTAAGACGTGGGACGGCATCACTCCCTCGGACCTGCCCGAGTGGGCCCTGGTCAGCATGATCGAGGCCTCTCCCCACGACCCGGCCAAGGCGTATCTGGCCGCCACCAGGTACAAACTGGACGAAACCAGGCCCATGCTCTACAAGACATCGGATTACGGCGAGAGTTGGACCGACATATCCCAGGGGATCCCGGAGGGCGACTATACGCGGGTCATCCGGGAGGACCCGGTTCGCCGGGGGTTGTTGTACGTTGGCACCGAGACCGGCGTTTACGTCTCTTACGACGACGGCGGCTCCTGGGCGCCGCTGCGAGGCAATCTGCCGACCGTTCCGGTCTACGACCTGGCGGTCAAAGAAAACGATCTGGTCGCCGCCACCCACGGGCGGAGTTTCTGGGTCCTGGACGATCTGACTGTCCTGCATCAGATCACCGGCGAGATGGCGGAAACACCAGTGCAACTGCTGCAATCCCGCACTTCGGTCCGGCTCCGCTCGCCCGCCGCGTCCCGCAAACCCTCTACAGGCAAGCAGTATCGCCTGTCCCTGGGAGCCGACGTCGCCTATACCGAAGACACCGGCCCCGCTGGTGAAACGGTGCGGCGGTTTCTGGACGCGGGGGAAAACCCGCCGCGAGGGGTGAATATCACCTACTACTTGAAGGACAAGCCAGAGGAAGAGGTGACCCTGACGGTCTTGGACAGCGAGAAACAGGTGATCAAGACATTCACCAGCGCCGTTCCTGAAGACCAGTCCAGCGACGGGAACCGGGAGCCGAGGCTTCTCGCGGAGGCCGGTGTCAACCGGTTCGTGTGGGACATGCGGTACCCCGACGCCAGAAAAGTGCCGGGAGACAAGACCACCGAAGAGATGACCACCGGCCCGGTGGCCCCTCCGGGGACCTACCGGCTCAGCCTAAGGGTCGACGGCGTGGAGCACACCGGAGAATTCCAGATCGTCAAAGACCCACGGGTGGCCGCCAGCCAGGCCGATTTCGACTCCCAGTTCGAGCTGCATCTCAGGATCCGGGACAAACTGTCCGAGACCCACGATACCATCAACAAGCTCCGCAACATCCGCCGCCAGGTGGAAGAGTGGGAGCAACGCGCCGCATCCCACTCCTCGGCGGACACGGTGGCCGGCGCGGCGGCTTCCTTGAAAGAAAAACTGGCTGCCATCGAAGGCGAGTTGGTGCAGGCCGGCCACAAGGGCGCCCGTGACCGGCTCAATCTGCCGGTGCAGCTGAACCGCAAGCTCGCGGAGCTGGTCATAGTGGTGGCCAGCGCCGACTTCGCCCCGCCCAAACAAGCCGGCGAGGTGTTCCAGGACCTGTCCGCCCGTATCGATACCCAGATCAGCTTGTTGGAAGATGTGGTTGAGCAGGATGTTGCCCAGTTCGTGAGCCTGGTGGAAGAGTTGGGTATCCCCGCCATCATTCCCAGCGCCCAACCGCCAGGGGCAGCGACGGCGTCTGGCGGCGCGGACCGAAACTAGTACCTAGCCGGCAAGCTTTTGGCCGGCAAGCTTTTGGAAGGATGACAATGCTCAATAAATGTCATGCTGATCCAGCCGCAGCGGAGAAGCATCTGGGGAGGGGTTACTCCCACCACACCAGATTCTTCACAACCTCTCAGAATGACAATTCTAAATTTCGGTTGACCGAGTACCAGGTCTCGGGAGCGGTCCGGGTGACGGCCGGTCCGGTGGGCGGTTGAAGCAGCGGCCTTATTGCCGGAATGCCCTATCATCCACGCAAAATGCTTCCCGCCGCCCAATCTGGACCCCACTGCGGCGGGATCCTGGGCGGAAATACCAAAACAAAAAGGAGTTGCTATGTACACGCTGATTCGGTCTCTACCACGGCGACGCTTATTCGCAGAGCAAATCCCGGCGTTCGGGTCTTCCCTGCTCATCGCCGAGCTATTTTACAAATTCCACAGCTTTCTCTTGGAAACCGCCGCTTTTCTAGCCACCTGGTTCGTGGTCGATCTGGTGCTTTCAACTGTGACACAGCGATTGCGCCGTTCGCGTGGCGCGGCGCCGGTCCCCGCGTATGCCGAGCCAGGTGAGGCGCCTACGATCACTCCCCGGCCATAAGATCCCGGTTGCCTCGGAAGTTGGGTCAGGCCTCCCCAACGAGATCGGCGGCATGTAACTCGTTAAAGCTGCTGATATCGCAACTTGCGCTTTTCCAATTCGGGTAGATCGAAAACCGGAGGAAGGACCATGGCAGACCCGCAAAGAGAGATCATCGCCAACATCGACAGGTTGAATCAGCATCTAGACCAGGCTGGTTGCTCTGCCCTGGTGCTCCGCTCCGGGAAAAACTTCACCTACCTTGCCGGGTTCGCCTATCCCGGTACCCTGGGCCGGCACTTGGACTTTCCAGATTCTCCCCGGGAGGTGCTTCTGGTCTGGCCCCGGCGAGAAAAACCGGTGATGATCTTGAACCACTATGCCGCGCCGCTGGCCCAGCGCGACTCCTGGCTGCAGGGCATCGAAGTCTACGATGACTATGCCGAGTCGCCTTACCAGAAGATGGCGGAGGTCCTGAAAGGCATGGGTCTGGACCGGGAGACGGTGGGCTTTGAAAAAACCTACGTCAGCGCCGCCCGGTGGGAGGAGATCCAAAAGCTGCTTCCCGGCGTCAACGCCATCGACTGCACCGAACTGATGGACAGAGTGCGTTGGATCAAGACGCCGGGTGAGGTGGCCCTTCTGGAAGAAGCCGCGAATATCCTTGACGAGGCGTACCTGGAGGTGTTCCCGACGGTCCGGGTGGGAGACACCGAACGAGAGGTCCACGGCCGGCTGGTGGAGAGCTGTTTGAGAAGGGGGGCTGGGTTTGTCCACGGCATATTGAACTCCCACCGTAACACCGTGGCCTACGGCGGCGAAGGGGATATGCGTTTCCAGCAGGGAGACATCATCCGCAACGATTACGTGGCATATTACCAGGGTTATCCCGGACACCAGTCCAGGACGGTGGTGGTGGGCCAACCTTCGCAAGAGCAAATGGAAACCTATCGGGTGATGCTGGATATATACCGGATGACCGTCGACCGGTGCCAGGTTGGGACCAAAGCCAGCGAGATCCACCGGTTCGCCGCCGAAAAGTTTCGCCAGCACGGGTACCAGCAGCGGCTCTCCCTGGCCGGTCACAGCGTAGGGGCCTGGTGGCACCAGCAGGAGCCTTACATCGTGCCCGGTTGCCATCAGGAGCTAGAGGAGGGCATGGTGATAGCGATGGAGCCCCACGTCAACTACTGGCATCTGCAGGACATGTTTTTGATCACCAAAGACGGCCCGCGGCTCCTCTCGCCCAAGTTCAACACCGATGAGATGCTGGTAGTTGGATGAGCGATCTGGGCTTTTCACCGTCCAATTGCAGTTCGAGTATTATGCTCGGCAGCCCTGGGTGACGGGTGGGAAACCAGGTAAGGTGCGTCTGCCTCTCGCGGCGCGTTCGGAAATGAAATGCTGAGCAGGCGAAACGGGTTACACCAAACGGTGTACTCGGTGGAGGAAGACCGGGGGGGTTAATTGGAAGCAGCGGTTGAGCAAGCGAAGAGGTTGGCTGGCACGAATGGGTTGGCAAACCCGAACTAGCAGCGCATTCCGATCTCGCCCGGCAGACGCCGTCTTCTCAGTAATTCCCTGGCCTTGGCGTGAGAGAACCACACCATCCTTCCGGTGATGGAGTCTGGAGCGTGAAAGTCTAATTCGGTGAAGAATTTCATAAAGAACAACCCGGCCGCACGAGGCGTTAGTGGCGATTTAGGTACGACCGCGAATCGAGCGAAGCTATCTTCCGCCGTGAGGATCGACTGGCTGGTGTTTGGGTCGTGGTCTTCAAACGTGCAGACGGCGAGCAATTTCGGCTCCAGCTCCTCAAGACTCGAGAGCCAATCCCAATAGCTGCTCAGTTTCGACCCTTCGGCGGTCTGCGACGGGTGACTGATAAGGAAGACGCAGTTGAATGCGCTCTGGTCTTGCAGTGCTTCCGACAGATCCTGGGGACGGTTCACATTTAGGGGTTTGTCTCCCACCAAGGTCATACCCTTTCGGCGGAACACATTGAAAAGGCGGCTGCAAAACTCCGATTCCCAGCCCTGATCGTTGGCGCAGCCATCTATCACCAAGAGGCCGAGCTTATCGGGGATGGTTGTTTGACTCCATAACACGGGTTGCCCTCCTTGACTGCCTCGGCCCTATTCAGCAGCGGCTCCTGTCTTACTTAGGGCCTTGGTGATCCCCTCAGCGTCTTCGGGGGAAATAAAATAGTCTAGCATGGTTACCACGCCCAGTTTCCTCAACGTGACCACCAGGCGAAATGGGAAGCCTTCCCTTGAAGTCTCCTCTATTTCTAGGGTTTTACTCTCTCTTGATATCTGGAATAGATCCGCCACGGCTACCACCTTTCCTAATGATGTATAGGATCCCGGGACTTTGATCTAAAAGCGGCCCGAGCGTTTTCCCATGGATCAACCCCCCGGCAATTGTCGATCCAAGACGGTGGGCTCAGCACCCCGGGCCGGTAAGTCGGGTCCCCTTTTGACTCCGGTTCCAAAACCGGTCTCGGGGCTAGGCCAGTCATCTGGATGCTGAAACCGAAGAGTGCCTCATTGCGTCCTGGTAGTTGTACTTCGAGTGTGCGTTTTGCTGAAATAAGAGGAATGTGATTGGTGAACGACACCGAGGATGGTTTCGCAATGGAGGGAGAACACCATAAGCACTTCCAATCCATTTACGCAAACATCCCGTCCGCCGGGGGAAGCGATCGCGCTTTCACAACGAGGGCATTTCATGCGACTAACTCCTACAAAAGGGTGGCTATGAATTCCGCAAGAGTGGATCGCCACGCTTCCAAGGAGGTGATTTCACGCCTGCTGGTTCTTAACAATTCACCGGTCCTTGGCCAGTTAGCCCGTGGGCATGGTTCCGGCGTCGGGAGGTCAGCCTTGAGGCCCTCCTCTCGTTTAGTTCTGGGGCGCCGCGGGAACCAGGCGACGATTCTGACAGGGTGGTGTGGGAAGTCTCTGTCACCATCGGCAACCACCGCCTGCCTAGGGGTGACACATGTCTGACCCGGGATAGCCAAATCATGATAGGGGAATGGTACGTCGTGGCGGGCGGGATTGTCTATCGAACGATAAATAGGCTTTACGCGGGCCGGCGGCGAGCAGTGGAGGGGACCCGGAACTGGGAAACTCCCGGTCAATCCCGGCTCGGTTTCCTCGTCATTGCGCCCGAGACGCACACTACAGGCGAAAAATCAAAGGTGAAAAAAATAGGGATGGGGCATGGGAAGGGATCCTGAGGGTATTTATTGCAGAATTCGTCAAGCAAACACCTAATGTCAAAGATTGACAGGCACTATGAGCCCAGGTGTATATTGCTCCCAATCTATTTGGTCTCAGATGCTGCGAAGTCTGGCCAAATGGAAATCCAGGATGATAAAAAGACAGGGAGGCATGGGCTATGTCTGGAAACTACAGCATCCTAGTAGGAACCACGGGCGCAGGCCTGTTTCAGAGCCCCGACGGCGGTGAGAGTTGGGGCCGTATACGCGATCCGTTCCCTGGGGAATCCCAGATCAGGGCCCTGGCGGTAGACCCGCAATCTTCCAATGTCGTGTATGCGGGCTCCAACAATGGGATCTACCGTAGCGAGGATAGTGGCGGCAGTTGGGTGAAGTTGGACTCACCGATGGACGGCTTGAACATCTGGTCCATCGCCATCGATCCGTCAGACTCGGACACAATATTTGCCGGCACCAGTCCTCCGTTTCTGTTCCGCTCCAAGGACCGTGGCAAGAGCTGGCAAAAGCTGTCGGCGGACATCGCCCAGGAGTGCGCTATCGGCTCGCCCAGAGTCACGGCGATGCTGGTGGACCCGGTCGATGGGGGCACCGTGTGGGCCGGGGTGGAGATAGACGGGGTGTACCGAAGCCGGGACGGCGGCGACACCTGGACCCACGTGGACAGCGGCATCACTAACCCGGACATCCATGGCATGGCGCTGGGTCTCGGCGAGCAGAAGACCCTGCTGGTAAGCACGCCTCGGGAAATCTTTGCTAGCCAGGACGAAGGTGAGACCTTCCAGTCCCTGGCGGTTACTTCGTCGTTCCCCATGCCCTACTGCCGCTGGATAGCGGTTAAGGCCGATGATCCACAGGTGTTGTTCGCCGCCAACGGCGATGCGGCGATCGGTAACACGGGCACCATTCAGCGATCGACGGACGGTGGCAAATCATGGGAGACCCGCCCTCTGCCGGTGGAGCCTAACTCGCCCCTTTGGAACTTCGCGACCCATCCCTCGGACCCCGAATTGATACTGGCCAACAGTGTCTACGGCGAACTTTATCGCAGCGCCGACGGCGGTGATAAGTGGGAAAAACTAAAGAAGGAGTTCACCGAAGTCAGGGCGCTGGCCTGGACCCCCAACTAACGCCTTAAAGAGACAAAAACCGAGCGATGGTGGGGACGGGACTCCAGTGGCGCCGATGCCCCGGTTGGCGAACTAACCGCCAAGACTCTGGCCTTCTTGCATGAGTCAAATGAGACCCGAATTCCGGTCATTCTAGGAATGAAGAGTCCCGTCTCCACTTTAGGTAATCGGCCATCCCTGCCGCCAAGTCGAATTTGGGAGTCCACCTCAGATCTTGGAACAGACGGTGGCCGGAAAGGGGACCCCGGGGCGGCCCCTCGCTGGTCGGTTCGCTCCTAGCCTGCCCTGTCTCGATGACCGGTGTGTTTGGAGTGAGCTTGATCAGTTCGTCCAAAATCTCCCGGTAGGTCACCCAGGTTCCCGCCGTGAGGTTGTACAGTCCGTGACGCAGGGTTGTAGCATCGAGTACGGTGCGGATACCGTCGCCTATGTCGGCAACATAGGTGAAATCACGACCTTGGTCCATGTCATCGACCGTGATCGAGCCGCCTCGCAGGGCTTGTCCGGTCCATTGATGAAATACTGACATCACCGCTCGATGTCCCGTTACCCGCTCCATGGGGCCGTAGGGCGTGCTGAGCCTGACGCTGGCCGTAGAGATACCATGCAGCTCGCCGTATCTTCGGGTCAAAAGCTCGCTGGCGTATTTGGTGATGCCGTACAGGTTCAATGGGACCGGTGGCGCGTCTTCGTTCAGCGTCTGGTCTCCGGTAGCGGCTGAACCGTAAACGGCTCCTGAGCTTACGTATACGAACCGGCCCACCTTCAAGGCGCGGGCCAGTTCCAGCAAGTTGGCCGTGCCTTCGACATTTATGGCGATGACGTCCCGGCTGCGCTGGGTTTCCAATTCGACCCGGTTGACCGTGAACACGGCGGCATGAACGATCTTGTCTATCGCGTGCTCGGCCCCCAAACGGTCGATCATGCCCCGGTCGAGTATGTCGCCCTGAACGTAGCTGACCTTGGAGGAAACATCTTCCATGAAATTCCTGGTCAGTTGGTCGGGACCGTTGACGTCGAAACATATGACGTCATGCCCGGTCTGCGCCAAGCATTTCACTATATTCGCCCCGACGAAGCCAGTCCCGCCGGTTACAAGTGTCGCCATGCCGCCCCCTCAGATTCCCGCATCCTTGGCTGCTTGAGCGGCCTCCGGGTCGCTGGCCCTCAAGGCAAAATAGTCGATCTTCGGCGCGAATATGTCCAGCAGCCGCCGTAACTCTGCCACCGGCGTGGCGTGCTCGTCAACCCGCAGATCTACCCTGGAAAAGGTGTCCGAACCGTAAACCAACAAAGCAGCCGAGTGGTGAGGTGTGGAGTCTTGAGCTTCACCGCCGGCTTGTTGCCCTGCTTCCAGCGCTCTGGTCAAACGCTCCTCCAGGTCCAACTGGGGGGCTTCCAGGAACACTGCGGCCATGGCTTGGACCACCCCTTCCCCCACCAGGCCGTTGCCCATGGCGACGTGGTCCCGTCCGGTGGTGTGTCCGGCCCAAGGATTGTTCTTGGCCCCGGTCCTGGCGGCGGAATTTCCGTTGTGGTCCACCAGGCCAAGTTGGCGCCGCTCGATGAAGGGATCGCTGGCCTCCAATTGCTGGAGAACGCCCGTGGCCGAGTAGCCCAACTCCAACAGCTTCAAGGCGAACGGGCCCAGGCCGGGATCGGTCGAGGCTTGAGTCGAGATTGCCCCCACCGATGGCTTCACGTAGGGACACCGAGAGCCGACCGTGATGTCGCTGGTGGTAATCGCTATCCCCAACATGCCGGTTCGAGAGCACCGGCCCGTGATGGAGAAGGTATTGAATTCGATGCCTGGGATGGCTCTCATGGCCAGCCTCCTGATGATCTGATATATAAACCACCGGTGATCTCGGGTTTAAGGTCGCTCTGTGCCGCACACGTCCAGGGCGGTGAGGGCCAGCACCTTGGTACACGTGACCATCTCGCTGATTATGACGCAGCTGTCGTCCTCGCCGTCAGACCCTCGAATCACCGCAGGACCGTAAAGCAAACACGGTATTCCGGCGTTCCACAGATGGCAGGTGTCGTTCGCGGTGTAAGAGTAGGGCAACACAGCCCCGATCGCCTTGGGCGGTCCTCCGGTCACCACTTGGTGGCTGCGGGCCACAGCTTGCACTATCTCCTCGTCCGGGGGCACGTCCAACGGGTCCATGACCAGACGGCGGCGGCCCTTAAAGGATTCCGGCGGCGGGATCTCGATCTGATAGGACAGCTCCGGATCTTCAGCCTGCAACGGGTCCAGGACGCGTCGGATGTCGGCGACGATGCCCTCAACCGTCTGGCCCGGCACGAAATGCACGTCCACGATGATGGTGCAAACGTCGGGTATGTACGGAGGCTCCACCAGAATATAATCTTGGCCCAGCCCGCCGATGACGCTGCCCACGTTCAGCTTGGGCAGTGCCGGCATGTCTTCCCGGGGCTGGCAGGTAAACTCGACGCCCTTCAGCGCGGTGATGACCCCGGTCATTTTTTCCACGGCGTTCACGGTGCCTTCGGGTTGCCGGATGTGTCCGGTAACGCCGTAGGTGTGAATCGCCAGGTGTACGATGCCGGCATGGACGGTGACCAGGTTGCCCACGCCAAATGGTTCAGCCACCACCGCCATGCCGGTGCGAAGACCGCTGCCCATCAAAAAGTGGGTGCCTTCGCCGCCCTGGGTCTCTCCCACCACGCAGGCAACCACCAAGTCGCCCTTCAGCCGGACCCCCGATTGGCGCACCGCTTCCGCCGCCATGATGATGCTGGCCAGGCCGCCCTTCATGTTCTGGACCCCGTGGCCGTACAGGCGGTCTCCTTCCACGCTGGGCACCCAGGGGTCGCGGCGCCAGCCGCGGCTCAGAGAGTTGATGTCGGTGTGGCCGTTCAGCATCAGGCTGGGACCCCCACCGGTCCCCTCCAATGTGGCGATGGTTTGAAACCGCCCTGGCTCGACCTCCTGAAGGTCCACCTTGTAACCCCGGCCCTCGAAGAAATCGGCCAGGAAGGTGGCTACCGGAGTTTCTTCCAGCTT
>JADFPM010000258.1 GCA_022562335.1 Chloroflexota bacterium | reverse complement strand
GGTTCATGGACGAGGGATGGTTAAACCTGGTGGGCGGGTGTTGCGGCACCGTGCCGGACCACATTCGCCTGCTCCAACAGACCGCCGCGGGAAAAACCCCCAGGCTGGCGCCGTCTGCCGATGCGGTGGAGACCCGGGTGTCGGGAATCGAAGCCCTGGTCGTCGACGAGGACACCCGGCCGGTGATCGTGGGCGAGCGCACCAACGTCTTGGGCAGCCGCCGGTTCCGGCGGTTGATCGGCCAGGGAGCTTTCGAGGAAGCGGCCGAGGTGGGCCGCCGTCAGGTCCGCAACGGCGCCCATATCTTGGACGTATGCCTTCAAGACCCGGACCGGGATGAAATGGCCGATGTGCTGACCTTTTTGGACCTGCTGACCAAAAAGGTCAAGGCCCCCATCATGATTGACTCCACCGACTCGAACGTGGTGGAAGAGGCCCTGAAACTGCTCCAGGGCAAATCGATCATAAATTCGATCAACCTGGAAGACGGCGAAGCCCGCTTTCAATCAGTGGTCCCCATGGCCCGCCGTTACGGCGCCGCGCTGGTGGTGGGGTGCATCGATGAAGACAAGGAGCAGGCCCAAGCCCTGACCCGTCAGCGCAAGCTGGAAGTGGCCGTCCGGTCCCACAAGATATTGACGGAAAAGTACGGGGTGCTCGCCCAGGACATCATATTCGACCCCCTGGTTTTCCCCGCTGGCACCGGCGACAAGACCTACGAGGGCTCGGCCGCGGAGACCATCGAAGGCGTCCGCCTGATCAAGCAGGCGCTTCCGGAAACCAAGACCATACTGGGGATATCAAACGTGTCCTTCGGCCTTCCCCCGGCGGGACGGGAGGTGCTCAACTCGGTGTTCCTCTACCACTGTGTCCAGGCGGGGCTCGACATGGCCATAGTCAATTCCGAGTTGATGCAGCGATACACGGCCATCCCAGAAGAGGAACGGAAGTTGTGCGAAGACCTCATCTGGTTCCGGGGCGAAGACCCGGTGGCCGCCTTCGCCGCCCATTTCCGGGATAAACCGCCGCCTGCCCCCCTGGAAGAACGCCGCAACATGCCGTTGGACGAAAGGCTGGCCCTGGCCATCATCCAGGGCACCAAAGAGGGTTTGGCCGACGACCTGGACGAAGCCCTGGGTAACCGTGTGCCCCTGGACATCATCAACGGCCCCCTCATGGCTGGCATGACCGAGGTGGGCCGCCAATTCAATGCCAACGAATTGATCGTGGCCGAGGTGCTCCAATCGGCCGAAGCCATGAAATTCGCCGTGTCCCATCTGGAACCCCACATGGAGAAAGACGAACTTTCCGGGTCCGGCCGGGGCAAGGTCCTGCTGGCGACGGTGAAAGGCGACGTGCACGACATCGGCAAGAACCTGGTCGAGATCATCATGTCCAACAACGGCTACCAGGTGATCAACCTGGGCATCAAGGTGCCGCCGCAAGATCTGATCGCCGCCTACCAGGAACACCGGCCGGATATCATCGGCCTGTCCGGCCTTTTGGTTAAGTCGGCCCAGATGATGGTGGAGACGGTCAAGGACTTCCGCCAGGCGGGGGTGAATTGCCCCATGCTGGTGGGCGGCGCCGCCCTCTCCAACCGGTTCACCCGGCTGCGCATCGCTCCCGAGCACGGCAACCTGGTCGCCTACGCCACCGACGCCATGACTGGATTGGCGCTGGCCAACACGATCCAGGAGGCCGACGAGCGGGTGAAACTGGCGGAGTCGCTGGAAGCCGAGACCGAGAGATTGTTGGAAGCTGAGGCGGCCAACCGTGCCAAGGACACCCAAGGCCCACCCGCGGCGCCGTCCCGGATAGCCGACGTCCGCCACGATTTCGACATTCCCAGCCCTCCCGACACCCTGTTGCACGTCTTGAGCGATTTTAGCCTGGACGAGATATTCCCTTACATCAATCCCCAGATGCTCTACGTCCGGCACCTGGGTTTCAAAGGCCGTTATGCCGATGCCTTGGAATCGGGCGACGCCGTGGCGTTGGAACTGCAAGCATCGGTCAAACGGGTTGAGGAGATCGTCCTGGGATCGCCGGACATCACCGCCAGCGCCGTCTTCAAATTCTTCCCCTGCCAGTCTGACGGGCAGGACCTGTTGATCCTGGGGCCGGATAGCACCACCGTTTTGGAGCGTTTTCACTTCGGGCGCCAATCCGGCGGCGACGGCCTCTGCCTGGCCGACTACGTGTTGCCCAAAGACTCGGGCCGGGTGGACTATCTGGCCATGTTCGTCACCAGCATCGGCCGGGGGGTACTGGAGCTTTCCGAACGGTTAAAGGCCGACGGGGAATACCTGAACTCCCATATCTTGCAGGCTTTGACCATCGAGAGCGCCGAGGCATTCGCCGAATTATTGCACCAGCGGATACGGCGGATGTGGGGCTTTGGCGAGACCGGGGAAATCTCATATCAAGACCTGTTCCGGACCCAGTACCACGGCCGCCGGTATTCCTTTGGCTATCCGGCCTGCCCGCGGCTGGAAGACCAGGCCCAGCTTTTCCGCCTGCTGGACGTGACGGCCCAGATCGGCGCGGAACTCACCGAAGGTTTCATGATGGAGCCCGAATCCTCGGTTTCCGCGTTGGTGTTGCACCACCCCGACGCAAAATATTTTACCCTCAGCCCCCAGGACATCGACCGGTTGGAAAAGGAGACCGGTTCCGGTTAGGCGCTGCCGCCGAAGCACTTGGTCTAGAGGACGCGAGCTATGAGAGTCGTTATGATCCACGCCCTTGCCGAATCCATCCCGCCGGTGCGGATGGCCTTCGGCGAGGTTTTCCCCGAGGCCGAGGTGATCAACCTGCTGGACGAGGGCTTGCTCATCGACTTCGATGACAAACTCACCCCCAAGCTTCTCAGGAGGATGGGGACGCTGGTTAACTACAGCGCTGAATATGGCGCCGACGCCATCGGCCTGGCCTGTTCGGTATACGCCCCGGCGGTGGAGATCCTGAAAGAATTGGTGGACGTTCCGCTGGTCTCTTCTTACGGGCCGGTGATGGCCGACGCCGTGGCGGCGGGGCCCAGGGTTGGCATCATCGCCTCCGTACCCGCCACCATCCGTGACGCGGAGCATTACCTGCTCAAGGAAGCGGAAGAACGAAATACCAAGATAGAGACTTTCCCGTGCCTGGCGGAGGACTTGATCCCAGTGCTGCGGGAGCAGGGTGAAGAGGGTTTCCAGCGCCGTTTGGCCGAGGAGGTCAACAAGCTGGCCCCCAAGGTCGACGCGGTGCTCTTTAGCCAATTCTCCATGGCCACCGCCCTGGACCACGTGAAAAGCAACTGTTCCGTGCCGGTCCTATCTCCGCCCCACAGCAGCGCCCGCCGCCTGAAAGAGCTTTTGATGGGACGGGGCGGCTAGGCCGTATCGTTGGCCCGAAACGTCGACGCGCCGCTGTCGTGGTCTCACTCAGCGGTGTGGCCGGTGCGCGAAACCACGTTGTTCCCCCCAGCCCCCCCTTGCAAAGGGGGGCTTATTTTATCGTTTGATATTGGCTAAGATGGCCGTTGATCTGCCATCGTTCGTCAATCAATCGTTCGTCAATCAGGGGTAGGGGCAGGTTTTAAACCTGCCCCTACGTGGCCTTGGACCAGGAACAGATATCCGCAACCGGGAGGAGCTCCGTGGAACCCATCGCTAAGATAGCGGCTGAACTGGGCATAAAAGAGGAACATCTGATCCCATACGGCCACCATAAGGCCAAGATTTCCCTAGATGCCTTGAAAGACGCGCAAGACTCAGGCCGGAAAGGCAAACTGGTGGTGGTTACCGGCATCACCCCGACTCCGGCCGGCGAGGGCAAGACCACCACCGCCATCGGGTTGACCCAGGGTCTGGGCAAGCTGGGCTACCGGCCCGTGGTCAACCTGCGCGAACCCGCTTTGGGGCCCATATTCGGCATCAAGGGCGGCGGCACCGGCGGCGGAAAAGCCCGGGTGGTGCCCGAGGACGAGATAAACATCCACTTCACCGGAGACGCCCACGCGGTGGCGTCGGCCCA
>JADFPM010000257.1 GCA_022562335.1 Chloroflexota bacterium | reverse complement strand
AGGCGGGCTACCGCTTGGTCGAAGCCAACCAGGGCCCCCAGGTATTCGTCCTGAACACCTGCACCGTCACCGGAACCGCCGACTCCAAAGCCAGGAGGGCGCTGCGGTCGGCCCGCCGCGCCAATCCGCATGCCCTGGTGGTGGCCACCGGCTGCTATGCCCAGCGCGCCCCAGAGGACCTGACGGGATTGGACGCGGTTTCCCTGGTGATAGGGAATTTTCAGAAGCACGAGCTGGTTTCCCAGGTTTCCCGCGCGCTGGCATTAGAACCGGACCCCGCCGGAGAAACGGCGAGGCGGTTCGATGCCGTTGCCCCCGATGTCAAGCCAAAAGCCAGGCCGATGGGTTTGAAGGGGCTTCGCATCAGGGCCAATATCAAGATTCAGGAGGGGTGCGATCAGGTCTGCGCCTATTGCATCGTGCCCAAGGTCCGGGGAAGGGAACGCAGCATACCCGTCGCGGAGTTGGTGGAGCAGATCAACCGGTACGCCGGCGAGGGATTTCAAGAGGTGGTGCTCACCGGGACCCAACTGGGGACCTACGGCTTCGACCTGCCCCAAACCAGCCTGGCCAAGATGCTGCGAAGGATATTGGACGAAACCACCGTGCCCAGGATCCGCGTTTCTTCCCTGCAAGCCCAGGAGATAACCCCGGAATTGCTGGACCTGTGGGACACACACCGGTTGTGCCCCCACTTCCACATACCGCTGCAGAGCGGCAGCGACGGTGTGTTGAAGGCGATGCGGCGCCGCTACGACACCAGGACGTTCGCCGCCACGGTGGAGATGGTGCGCCGCCGCATCCCCGACGCCGGCATCACCACCGATCTGATCGCGGGTTTTCCAGGGGAGGACCAAGCAAGTTTCCAAGAAAGCCTGGATTTTGCCTCATCAATGGCTTTCAGCGACATGCATGTCTTTCCCTATTCACCAAGGCCGGGAACCAGCGCCGCCCATTACACAAACGGTGTGCCCGAAGAGACGAAGAAAGACCGCACCGCGCAGATGCTTGCCGCGGCCAGACAAGGTTTCCAGGACTTTAGAAACGGCCAAATGGGAAATACCCGGACCGTGTTATGGGAAAACCAGGTGGATAGGGATGGGGCCCGGCGCTGGAGCGGGCTGACCGATAACTACATCCGCGTATACGCCCAATCCCGGCGGGACCTGACCAACGTCATCACTCAAGCCAAACTGCTGAAAGGGGACGGCGATGACCCCGGCGCGGAAGTGGCTTGATTCCCGTGGAATAGCTGACGAATATCCAGGCCTGCGGCAAGGTTGGATATTTAAGGCGCCGAGTCGGGCCCCGGCTTCTACATCCGCCTTAGGCAGGTTCAGAAGCCGGAGCCAGGCCAAGGGAGCACACCGTTTAAGGTCCCCGTCTAGAGATCTACGGGCCTCAAACGGACGGAGCCTCCCCAACGTTCCAAGTATCCGGCCTTCGTGGTGTGGCCGTGGGAGAAGACCAACAGCCATCCCTGGCGCTCGGCCTGGGATAGGATGTCCTTCTTCTGCTCCAACGTGACTTCCGGCGAATTGTCAAACGCCGAGATCACCGCCGGATTGAGGTGGTGATGCGTGGGGACCAGGTCTCCCAGGTAGACAATCCTTTCCCCGCCGTGGTTGAACATCACCATCTGATGTCCCCTGGCGTGGCCGTCGGTGACGATGACGTTCAGGCCGGGGAAAATCTCGGTGTCGCCACACAAGAGTTCCAGTTGTCCCCGCTCATCGATGGGACGGAAGTTGTCTTCGCGGTGAGTGATGTGGCATCGCTCGTTGGGATTGCAAGCCTCGTCCCAGCATGCGCTCTGCACGTAGTATTTCGCCTTGGGGAAACTGGGGACGATGTTTCCTGCCCGGTCCAAACGAGTGCAGCCGCCGGAGTGGTCAAAATGAAGATGAGAGAGAATAACGGCGTGGATATCCTTGGGACCAAGTCCCACGCTCTTGAGTCCTTTCAGCAACCGGCTGGGGACCAATCCAAGGGTCTCTTTGTCGTTCTCGATATCCTTGGAACCCACCCCGGTATCCACCAGGACGTTGTACCCCTTCACCTGAAGGAGCAAGCAATTCAACCCCAGGGTCATCCGGTTTTTACGGTCGGTCACCACATTGTTCTCCCAGTCCATCTTGGGGACCTGGCCGAACATGGAGCCTCCGTCTAGTTTGATGACCCCGTCACTTATGATCTTCACAGCTGTCGACATCATAATCTTCCACCCAAACCCTTTTACGAAATTCGTACACACACCCACCCCGTCGAAGCTGTACCCTGGCCTGCGAAGGAGTTGGAAAAAATAATTAGATGATTCCTTCTGGGTACCGATATTGTTCTTACACGCCAAGGCCGCCTCTTTGGTGGGCCTTCGCCGGCGCTGCCGGCGATGACGTGGCTCTAACTAGAGCCAGGATATTTTTATATTTTTCTCACCTCCTTATCAATGAGATGCTGAATACCACCGGGTTTACCATGTGGCCTAACCTCTATGGCCATTGCCGCCTATTTGGCTATGCCGATCGGTCAATCGTTTGATTTCCTGTATAAATCCTGACCGTTGGGCCTTGCAAAATGTGTCTGGTTATGCAACTTTTTTGCCAAGTGTAGGATAATGGGTGGAAATCGGTGCTTGTCAAGTAGGTTTTCCCCGATTTCAGTGGCCCTTTTTATACTAATCAAAAATTTACGCTAGGAAGTGTTTTATACAATACCAAAGACCCCCCTGTTTTGGAAATGGAATGCGTCCCGCTGACAGTACCATTTTATGATTTTGACCCGGTTTTTTTAGCGGATGATATACTTTCACTTTCCAGGCCGGATGGGCGTAAGCAACGCCCTTCCGTCACCCGAAACCCCTTACGACTGAAACCGCATAGCTCGAAACACACCCGTGATACCCAAAATACATCCCTGTAATACATCCCTGTAGTAGGAGCCAATCAATGGGAAACAACGAAAACGCCGAACGCGCATTGATGTCCCACCTGCTGCGCCGCGCCGGGTTCGGCGCCACGCCGGATGAGCTTGATACCTATTTGGAGCAGGGATACGAGGCGACGGTCGAGCAACTCCTGAACCCCAAAGATGCCTCGGCCCCTAACGCCTTGGACGACGAAGACCTCATCCGCCGGTACCACATAGACCAGAACAGCCTGATGCTCATTGAAAGCTCTCAGGCTTACTGGCTGTACCGCATGATCAACACCCGGCGGCCCTTGGAAGAAAAGATGGCGCTGTTTTGGCATGGCCTGTTCGCCACGGCCTACGGCAAGTTGAACCATGCCAAGGCGGTGGTCAACCAGACCAATACCTTCCGCCGGCGTGGCTTAGGCAGCTTCCACACCCTGTTGATCGAGCTTTCCCGCGACCCGGCCATGATCTTCTGGCTGGACAACAAGGACAATCACAACGGCGCGCCCAACGAGAACTACGGGCGGGAGTTGCTGGAGCTCTTCTCCATGGGCATCGGCAACTACACCGAGGACGACGTCAAGGCCTGCGCCCGGGCATTCACCGGTTGGACGCTTGGCAATGCCGAATACATGGCCGTTCGTGCGTTTAAGGACTCGATCTGGCCCTACGGCCGCATCGCTTGGCACTTCGAGTACCGGGAAGATGACCATGACGATGGCGAAAAGACCTTCCTGGGAGAGACCGGCAATTTCAATGGCGAGGAAATCATCGCCATCATCGTGAAGCAAGAGTCCACCGCCCGGTTCTTGGCCACCCGCTTGTTCCAGTTCTTCGGCGCGGACGAAGTGACCGAAGCTGGGGAGAAGGTCATCGACGAAATGATGGCCACTTATTTCAGCTCGGGCTACCAGATTCGCGACATGCTCCGCACGCTTTTCCACTCCGGGTTCTTCAAGTCCGACGAGGCGCGTTTCGCCCGGGTGAAGGGGCCGGTGGAGATGGTGGTGGGCGCCATCCGGATGGCCGGAAACTACCAGACCCCGTTCCTAGGCATAGAGAATGTGTCCAGGACCATGCTGTATATGGGCCAGGGCCTACTGCAGCCTCCCACGGTGGAAGGTTGGCA
>JADFPM010000019.1 GCA_022562335.1 Chloroflexota bacterium | reverse complement strand
GAGCCGTCGGGCTGCGGGCGGGTGTAGGAAATGCCAGAGTCCTCTACTTCAAAGGTGACGGCGACCCCTTCAGGCAACCCCGTGATCAATGGGTAACCGGACGGGTCGTCTTGGTATTCAAAATGCTTCATATTCTCGATCTGGGACCGCACCAATTGGAGCAATTTTACGTTGCCCTCGGAACGGCTGGCGGAGTTGACCGTGGCGCTCAACAAGGCCATGCTCCCTACCACCGAAGTGCCGATGATCATGATCGCCGCCATAGCCTCGATCAGAGAGAAACCCCGCTGCCCCAACTCTGGCACGCCTCTTGACGCTACCCGCGGCAGCCGGGGTCCCCGCCGAAACAAGGCGAGATTGAAAAGCCGGTGAATGTTGTTGCGTGTTGTCATAGGTCGTGTCGTTGTTCGTTCGGAATCCGGTTAAAAGAACTTAAGCCCATCCCCCGGCTTTCGTCGGAGGATGGGCTTCCAATCCAGCCGGGGGAACCACATGTGGTTTTGTCTAAGGGTATACGCCATCGACGAACCCGCGGTTGTCTCCGGGTATGTTCCCGTCCGCATCGGGGTTCTCGGTGGGGCTCAGGTCGAAGTTCAGCCCGTTGGTCGGGAAGTGGAAGTTCAGCGAGTTGACGTTTCCGTTGGCGTCCACGTACCAGCTGTACGACCCTCCCGCGGCGCCGCCTGTATTATCCACCGAGGCGGAATTCGGCACCTTCTTCAACAGACCCTGATCGACCAACTTGGTAAAGTCCATGAAGTAATCCCTGGTATCAACGGCGTATTCCGTGCCCTGGAGGTCTACTATGTTGACGAACCAGCCAGCCCCGCTGCTGGCCAGCGAGTTCTTCTCGGAGTTCAAGCCCTCTTCGGTACGGTCGCCGTCTCCGTCGCTGCCGTCCCGCCACATGGGCTCACCGCCCTTGATGCCCCGGAAAGGGTTCAAAGGAGTACTCAAGGCTGTGCTGTCGTCGGTGGCCACCCAGGGGTCCAGAGCCTCGCCGGTGCGGTCCCTGTCCTCGTTCAGCGCTGTCCCGCTGTTGAAACCGCGGATGGGGAACTGGCGTTGGCCGTCGAACCGGGGGTTGTTGGGCGCGGTGTAAAATGCTTCCATGGAAGTCTGGATCATAGCCAAATCCGCGGCGTAGGCCCTCTCTTTGGACCGGCTAAGGTTGCTATTGACCATGGGGACGGCCACCGCGGCCATTACCCCCATGATGGCGATCACCACCACCATTTCGACGAGGGTGAACCCACCTTGTCCCTTCAAGAGTTTCTTAAATCTGCTCTTCATGTCAGTTCCTCGTCCCTTAATTTTGGTCTCGTTGGTCATTGCAGTTCCCTCAAATACGACTTATCACCGCGGTCCATCTGGTTACTTGATCACCACTGCCTGGTTGCCGGCCATCCCGTCGAAGGTACCCGCGACGTCGATGGCGGTGTTCTCTTCGGTCAGCCACCGGAACACGCCGGTGGTCTCCGGGTTGGTGATCAGGTTGGTTGTTCCTTCCAAGCCATCGGTCTCGCCGGCCCCGTCGCTTTTGCCGTAGAGGGTCAGGGTCCAGGTCTCGGTGGCCTCATTTACGTCTGGGTCTTCGTAGTCGGTACCAGTCGCCACACCATCCGTGGTGTCCCGGTCCAGCTTCAGCGTCATTTTACCGGGGCTGTTGCTTCCCGAAGGAGGGACTATGGAGATCGTATGTATGCGGTCATCGGCCCCTTCGCCGCTGGTCGTGTTCTTCACGTCGATGGCGCTGCCGGTACTGCCTCCGGTGTTGGTGTCGTAGGTCACGTCGATTTTCCACTCGTTGGCCGAGACCACTTTCACATCTGCCTTGGCTACCGTCAGTTTGTTGCCGGTGTCCCAGGGGTTGTCCGCGCCGAACACGATCACCAGGCTGCCCACCACATCGTCTGGGCTAAGCTGCTGGCCGCCGATGATGTAGCCCGCTGGAATGATGATCTTGATGGTGTTGATGGGCGCTTCGTCCTTGCGCATGGTCAGCTTGAAGACATGGTTGCTCTGGACCCGAATGGCCGGGTCGACCGATGTATCCTCGTTGCTGGTGTCATTTGCTTTCACGTCCAGCCGCGCCAGAGATGGTTTGACCAGCGCAGCGCCGTCTTCGGTGAAGAAGACGTTGCCCGTGGTCTGATCCACCCTCCAACTCACCAGAGCGGACGAGTCCGGCACCTCTTTCAAAAAGTCGGGTACGAAAGACAATGTGGCGTCTTGAGGGATCGACGCGTCAAAGTCGATGACTCTCACGCCCAGGTCTCCGGCGGGCAATGGAGGACTATCATCGTTATCCAGGTCACCGTCGGGTGCGCCGTCGGTGCCGGTATTGTCGTTATCCGGGTCCAACACTGGATAGGTCTGGGGGAAGGAGTCGGTGAAGAACCGGTCGGCGGCCTTGCCAAGGGTGTTTTCGTCACCGGCCAGCCTGGTTTCCTGGCTGGTTGTGCCCAATCCGGTGACTGCTCCGGCCACTACGCCCGCTAGAATTCCCATGATGGCCATCACGGCCAACAACTCGATGAGAGTGAATCCTCTCTGGCGTTTGAGCGAAGCTAAATTCATGAGTGCCTGCCTCCTGGGTACCGCCGCCCTCTCCCGATGGCTCCGGGTTGGGAATCGCGCTGGCTCCCCGTTGCCTCATCCTCACTAAACGGCCCGGCGCCGGATCGAACGGTAGATATATTGTGCACCGAGCCTCCCGTTGATGCATCACCCTCAAGGGTGATAAAAGGGCTAGCCCTTTTATCCGTATGGCCCCTGGGATACGGTATTGGTGGAAACGGGGGGGAGAAAGGCCCGGTACCCGGCGGCACGGCAGGTTAGGGTTGGTTCCCCTCAGCAGACGGCTGGGTAAGGCCGATCCTGGCGGCATAGGTCGCCGCCTCGCTGCGGTTTTTCATGTGTAGTTTACCCAGTATGTTCTTGATGTGGGTTTTAATCGTGTTCTCAGAAACCAGCAAGGTATCGGCTAATTCGGCGTTGGAAAGCCCCCTGGCCACGTGGCGTAGGATCTCTTGCTCCCGGATGGTCAACTGAATCTCCTCTTGATGGTGGCCGTCGCTGGAACGGGATTGGCCTGCTGCCGCTGCCGGGTCTGCCAGGTCGGAAAGGAACCTGGGGGCCATGGCGGGGGACACCACTACCCAGCCTTGATGCACCTGGCGCAAGGCATCTATGATCTCCTGGGGGTTGGATATCTTGAGGACGTAGCCCCTGGCGCCGACGCTCAGCGCGTGATATAGGTCTGCGGCTTCCTCGGACACGGTCAGGACCAAAACTTTTAGGTCGGGCCACTTTTGGGTCAAATAGGCGGTCGTTTCAATTCCGTTACGCACCGGCATGTTCAAGTCCATGAAAACCACGTCGGGTGAAAGCAGGTTCACCTGCTCAATGGCTTCCTGGCCGTTGCGGGCTTCGCCGACGACCGACATGTCGGGCTCTTCATCGAGGACCTCCATGAGGCCGCGCCGGAATAGGTCGTGGTCATCCACTACCAGTATCCGAATCTCGCTCATTTCACACCCTCTTCATGTTCCCGAGTGAAGGAAATCACCACCTCGGTGCCCTCCCCCAACGTACTGTTGATGTCGAGATCAGCGCCGGCCATGGCGGTCCTTTCGCTCATTATACCCATACCGTGGCCCTTTATCCCAGCGGTGGAGAATCCACGGCCGTCGTCCCGAATCCGGATGGTGACCACTTTGGGCGAGCAATCCAGGTCCACCCATACATGGTTAGGGTAGGCATGTTTGGCCACGTTGGCCAGGGCCTCGCGGGTCACCTGCACCAGTTGGAATTTCACGTTGGTGGGAAGTTCGCCTTCAACCCCTGTGGTGGAGACTTTCACCGGCAAACCGGTGTCCCGGCTCCACTGGTCGGCCACGGCCGGGATGTTAACCGTCAGGGGTCCCTCACCTTCCTCGTCGGCGCCGTCCAGGTAATCTCTGACGGCCAGATAGGTTCTTTCCACGATACTGCCTATGTCGGCCACGTCCTGTTTGGTGATCGCTATGCGGCCCTGGGCGGTCCGTTGCTCCGCCCGGCGCATCTTCAATGACAGGAACGCCAGGGTTTGGGCCACGCTGTCGTGAACTTCCCGCCGTAAACGCTGGCGCTCCATTGCCAGGGATTCTGACCTTACCCGGCGTTGCCAGTTGAGGTTGGCCAGGAAGGGCAGGTTTACTATGAGGAAACACACCGCCCAGTAGAGCAGCGACAGGACCAGGTAATTTCCCGACAATACCCAGGGAAGGTCCGATATCCCCAAGCCGGCGGCGGCGTGTACCCCCGAAACCGAAAGCGCCGAGACCGCGGCCACGGTCACCGCGGTCTTTAGATTCATCAACAGACTGGCGGTGAGGATGGGAGACAGCGAATAGATCAGGAATGGGCTGTCCAGGCCGCCGGACACTATGATAAGTACCACGCTTAAACACAGGTCGACGCCCAGGCTCAGCCATCGGACCAGGTTTACCGGCTTAGCCGGGTCGAAACGCCACAGTATCCGATAGACGTTATATAACCCGACGAGGAGCACCACCATGCCCAAGACCACTGTTGGGCGGTCGCTGGGATTCAGGGCAAACACCAGCCCGGCGCCCATGGCGAAGGATACCAGCCGGAATACCGCTACCGATTGGGATACGGTATTCACATAGCGTTCCATCTGTTGGGACTGGGTAATGGCTCCGCCCGGCGTAGGCTGATTTGAAGGGCTTTGTCCGAACCACGCCGCGTTGGCCAGGCGTTTGAGCCTATCGGCGGCCCTCTGTAAATGTTGGGTGTTCATCACAATGCCCACGTGCTAATCCAGGCGGATACGGAGTTTTGATACCATTCTACGATCTCTGTTCCCACCAGCAGGACGGCCACGGCGCTCAAAGCCAGGAAGGGGCCGAAGGGTATCGCGTCCTTTCTCCCCCTTTTTCGGGTTATCAATAGGAATATCGCCACCAGACCGCCGCTGACGATGGCCAGCCAAAGGGCCAAAAGCACCTGGGGAAAACCTACCAACAATCCCACGGCGCCGGCCAGTTTGACGTCGCCGCCACCCATACCGGATGGAAATAATAATATTATCGCCAGGAAGAGCAAAAACGCGCCTCCACCGGCCACCAGGGAGCTGGCCATAGAACCCGCCATGCCAGAATTTCCCAAAAAGGACCGGGACAAACCCAATTCCGGCCAAAACGGCGCCAAAACCATCAATATAACGATGGTGGGGTATATCACCCGGTTTAATATCAACCCGTGTTCCAGGTCTATGATAGATACCACAATTAGCATAGACACTGCCGCGGCCAGGACGAAAAACTGAACTCCCATCCCGTATTTTAGGTAAATCAAGATAAATAGGAAGGCGGTTGCCGCCTCCACGGCCATGAATCGCGGCGGGATGGACACCCCACAGCGGCGGCACTTGCCCCTGAGCAAAAGATAGCTGAAAACAGGGATGAGTTCTAAATTCCCCAAGGGGCGTTTGCAAGAATCGCAGTACGAGCGGGGAGTGACCACCGAACCTCCCGCCGGAAGCCTGTCGGCGACCACGTTTAAAAAGCTGCCGACCGAGGCGCCTACCGATAGCGCAAAGACGACCCATATGGCATCAAACATCTCGGAGTGTCAAACCCATATTGATCACCAAATCGTGGACCGGGAAGTCTTCGGAGTAGATCAACGGAGAGGACAGCTCCCCGGGTGGACGGCGAAGGTTGTCGGCCACCCTCATGGAGATATCTGGATCTCTCCTTATGGGCGACCCGCATACGATCAGCGGGACGTCTTCCGACAAGGGTCCCTCTGGGGATGTCTCATTGAACGTGTTGACGGTCCGGCCGACGATCTCGGTCAAACGGTCGATCAAGACGGTGTCTTCCACCATGTCCGCCCCCCAGAAAAGGCTCTGGTGCTCCACTGGAATCGATTCCTTGGTGATGACCACGTCACATCCGTCGGGAGCAGCCCAAGCGATCACGGCGTCGGGCTGGTTCACCGCCCTGGCCAGAGGGAACGGCCTTAATTCCAGGGTGGTCACCGCGATATCGGATTTTTCCGTGGTGTCCATCATCGATGTTATGGAACGCCGGCTGGCGGCCATCACCAGCCAGCGGGTCCGGTCTAGACGGTCTTTTAGACGATGCCACGTTAGTTGATAGGTCTCGGATGAAACCTTCATCACCCTGCTGGCCTCTTGAGGGATGATGATTTCGGCATTGAATCCGCTGGCCCGGGGAAAGTGCATCAGGCCCATGCGGTTTTGGAACCCTGGAACCGCCCCGATGGCCTTTTTGAAGTCTCCGTCCAACTCGGGCAGAGCGTTTTGGATCAGGCCGGCCACCCGCGTCGTGTTGCTGACCTGTCCTTCTCGGAATAACCTGGGGTTGGCCAATAGCACCCGGTAATCAACCACTTCTAATCCGTGGCAGATGAGCAGCTTGATAACACCGTGCTCCATGGTTATGGATACGGTGTTCCCATCTTTTTTACCTAGAAAGCTTAGCGTCACAGTTTGGCACCAAGTGCTACCGGTAGATCACGTCTATGTTAAGCGTCATTTGCCAGTTGCCGGAGCGGGCATCCTCGGCCGAAGTCCGTGGTCTGACGAAATTCAGCGTCCGTACCGTTGCCGTCGGGAATTCTTTCAACAGCTCGAGCATACCGGTGAGCTGCTCCTCGTTGCCCACGGCGGTGATGGTAAATTTGACGGCCGAATATTCAGTCTCTCCTAACTTGACGGCAAAATCCTCCCGGTCGAAACCGGTCAACGGCAACTCTTGGCCTTGGGCATACTCGGTGATCCTGTTGCCCAGGGACAAAGCAGCCCGGTAGTTAGGCAGAGACGCAGGCGCGGGAGTGGACCTCAAATTCTTCAACTCTTCCTGCAGCCTTGCCTTGTCATTGTTGCTTTCGAAGAAAATCAGGTCGTCTTGAAGGGCCGTGAGCCTTCGGTCTTGGGTGACCTGGTTCTCCTTAGCTTCCTGGGCCTGCTGGTACAGGTTATAAGCGAACGCAGCGATAGCCAACACCAACACTGCCAGGGCAACCTCCAGCCGTGCCAGGGACTTTAGTTGCTGAACGCCGATCTTCTGATTGGACAGGCGGTTGATCATCGGACCTTAAATGATGCGGTGAATGTGGGCGGGACAAAGCCAGTGTCCCACTGGATCCCCTGGAAGTCCAGAATGTCGGACACGGCATTGAATTCCGCGGGTAATTGGGATATCGTGCCCGAATCCGCGGCCCGGCCTTCCAGGATGACCTCTCCTTCAGCTGAAGTGGAAACCGTGCTAAAGGTCACGCCGGCAGCTTGGATCCCGAGAAGGGCGGCCAGGGCCTCGTGCCAATCGATCAAATCAGCGGTGACGAGTTGGAATTCTGCTCCGGCCGCCTTCCGCTGGTTTTTTAGACTTTGGATCTGGGCTTTGATCGGGTCCACTTCCGATTCGGCCGATGAGAGTTGACGCTCGACGGATTGGAATTCGCTTTGGCCGTTCTCGATGTTCTCCTCCGCGGCTCCGATCACACGGTTTTGGGTAAATATAGCGAAAACGGCCGCCAGCAAAAGGATGAAAAGCAGGATCCGGATGAACTGGCTGTTGGAACTTTGAGAGTTATCGCGAGAGAGAATATTGACCTTTGGGACTTGCCGCCAATACTGGCCGTCGGCCGTCGCCCCAGAGGTCATCCGGTTGGTTCTGCCGACCCTCTCTAGAAGTTGTCTCACTGAGTTGGCCTGTTGGTAAGATCACCGTTCAAAATGAGCGGTCCACACACGGGGACTGGAGGTCCTCTTACTCTATTGAGCTGATGGCTGAATAAATACCGGAGATCACGGCCGTGCCCACGAACCCCACCAGCCCGGCCACCAGCAAGATCACTGCGGGCTGGATCAACTCGGTGGCGGTGCTAACGGCCTTGGCCGCTTCTTGTTCGTAGTATTCGGCTAACCCGCTAAGGGCGTGGGTCAGGTTTCCCGCCGCCTCCCCGGTGGCAATGCCCTGGGAAATCAACGGCGGCGAAGGCCAATGCTCTTGAAAGGCGGGCCCCAGCCGGGTACCGGATTCGGCTTCCGCGGTTACCCGGTCCAACTGTTCTCGGAGCATCACATTGTTCAGGCCATCGGAGCTCAGTCTTAGTGCTTCGATGGAGGGAATCCCCGCCTCTAGCAGGGTGCCAAAAGTGGCCGTCAAACTGAACAGATTGCTGCGCATGGTGACGCCGCTAACCACGGGGACCATGAGGAGCAACCGGTCCCTGGTGCGGATGCCGAATTTCGTCCGGATGAACAACCAACCGGCCACGGCCAATACGGCCATCGATAAGAATATGTAGTTTCGATACGCCTCGGCGAAATCGGATATGCCGATCAATATCTTGGTGTTGGTCGGCAATTCACCGCCGTATTCGGTGAGGAGCCCTATCAGTGCGGGCAGGGAATAGGTCACCAGGATGATGGCCACCACAATGGCGACCACCAGGCTGATCACCGGGTAGATCAGCGCCGCTTTGACCTTGTCCCGCATCGTTTTTCGTTTATCCAGGGCGTTGGCCAGTCGCAGCATGGTGGTAGCCATGTCGCCGGTGGATTCTCCCACCCGAAGCAGGCGCACATAGTAGCCGGAAAACACGGAAACGTGCTTTTCGCACGCTTCCGAAAAGCGGGTGCCGGACTCGATATCGTCGATCACCTGACGCAGGACTTCTTTCAGGCCCAGGCCGGAGCTTTGATTCCGGAGCAGGTTCAGGGAGTCCCGCATGGGGATGCCGGACTTTAGCAGAGAGGACATCCCTCGGCTGAACTCGATGAGTTCTTTGGGGGTGGGTGGGAATAGCGCCGGCATGATCTGGACCAGGGTGCGTCTCTGGTGAACCTGGGACAGGCTGTAGGGGATCAGGTTATCCCGTTGGAGCATCTCCCGGGCCTCGTCTTCCCCCTCAACGTCCAGGACCCCTTCGATCTTTTGGCCCTGCCAAGTATAGGCTACGTATTTAACTACCATACGTTGTCATCTCTAGACAGAGATTCGATAAAGACCTTCGAAATCCGCCTTCCCGCCGGTCACTCCGTCGGCGCTCATCATTCGATGAAGAACACGCTTTTGAACACTTCACCCAGGGTGGTGACACCCTCCTCGGCCTTCAGCATCCCGGCTCGGCGAAGTGGGATCATCCCGTTCTTTAGGGCTTGGGTCCTGATCTCAGGCCCGCTGGCCCCTGAGGAGATGAGCTTCCTTATATTCTCGTCCACCGGCATGACCTCAAACACTCCCGTCCGGCCGGAGAAACCGGTGCCGTTGCAGAAGTTGCATCCCTGTCCCACCATCATGGCGTGGGCCGGCTCTTGCATCTCTTGCTCGTAGGCCATGGCTTCGGTGGCGGTGGGCTCGGTCAAAATATGGCATTGAGGGTCGACTTTGCGCACCAACCGTTGGGCGAAAGACCCGATCACGCCGGTGGCTACCAGGAAGGGTTCGACCCCCAGATCCAACAGGCGAATGATGGAAGACGGAGCATCGTTGCTGTGGATAGATGCTAAGACCAGGTGACCGGTAAGGGCGGCGTTCACGGCGGTCTTGGCGGTTTCCTCGTCCCTGATCTCTCCGACAAGGATTATGTCTGGGTCCAAACGCATGATGGACCTTAGCCCCGCCGGGAAGTCGACGCCGGCGGCCCGGTTGACCTGTATTTGGTTGATGCCGTCCAGGCGGTACTCTATGGGGTCTTCGATGGCCATGATATTGCCGCGTTCGTTGATGAGTTCGGCCACCGAGGCATAGAGGGTTGTGGTCTTACCGGAACCGGTCGGTCCCGAAACCAGCAGCATCCCGTAGGGAAGTGCCAGCAATTGCCGCCATACGTGCAGCGGCTGGGCGTCCATCCCCAGGGCTTCCAGGTCAAGCAGGCCCCCCGACGAGTCAAGGACCCGTATCACCATCATCTCGCCCCAGGTGGTGCCAACGGTGGCCACCCGAAACTCTGCCTTTCTCTCTCCGAACATGATGCTGAAGTTGCCGTCCTGGGGCCTTCTGGACTCGGAGATGTCCATGCCGGCCTGCACCTTGATCCTGGACACCATGCTTTCGTGGAGCGTGAGGGGAAGCACCACCATCTCGGTCAGGATCCCGTCCATCCGGAAAAGCACCTTGGAGGAGTCTGAGGTGGGCACCATGTGTATGTCCGACGCGTGGCTGCGAACCGCCTGCAGCGTCACCATGTCCACTGCCTGTACCGCCGGCATCTGGCCGATGTCGGCGCCGAACACACCGCTGCCCGACGGGGCGTCCGCCGGCGAGAGGGAGATCACGCGGCCTTCCGTCTGGGGCTGGGGAGGCGGGGCTGGTGTCTGCGCTGGACCCGTGGCGTATACGCGGTCGATCAGGTCGTCAAGTTTGCCGCCGATAGCGAGGACAAACTTGGTCTGCCGGCCGGTCACCGAGGACAACTCGGAAGAGAGCTGGAAGTCGTTGGGCATTCTGGTGGCGATGCGCAGGGACCCGTCGGAGTCGAATCCCGTGGGTAATACCCGGTATTGGCGGGCATACTCTTCGGGGACCAGGCGCACGGCCTCGGGATCGACTTCCACGTGCCGCAGGTCCACCACCGGGATTCGAAGCTGGAAGCTGAGGACTGTTATCAAGGTTTCTTGGGCGAGCATCCCCTGAGCCACCAGAACATCCAGCAGACCGGTCCCGTCTGCTGAGAGGCCTTCGCGGGCCTGTTCCAACTGCTGCTCGGTTATGAACCCGCCTTCGAGGAGCACTTGGGCGACCCTTTCCTCGAAGGACAATGCTGTGTTACTTACCATTGAAACCCAAATCTGAAACCCAAATCGTCGGTTATCATGATGGGTGTGTGCCGCGGGTGATTGGAATACTTCCCGCCGCCGGCAGATTTTGGGCCCTCCCTCCCGATTTCCTAACGCCTGAAGACAGAGCGCCTTGCTTGCGGGGCAGCGCATTCTTAAACGCCTATAAAGCCACTTGTGATTATACACCATGGGGCGTCCATTATTGGGAGGAAATCAAGACGAAATGCGTCTGAAAATCGGCATGACATAACGTTTCTACCAAGCCCGGGTCCCGGTTTTGGTCCAGTTGCGCCGCCGGCCCGCAATAAACACGTACGGCGGATGTGATCACGGAATGGTCCGCCGATGGCAAGGTCAGGCAACACCACCGTCGCCCAATAGGTGCCAACCCTATTTTCTTGCTGGGTGCGCCGGTGCATACTTGTTAACCTGGTGATGGGTTTGAAGCTGGAGTATGAGGCCCCAGGTCTGTGAAGGCCGGGCCGTGAACGGGGCCATCACCGGCCAAAAGCAAAACCGGAATATATCGGCCATGGCGGAAATCCGGCGTTGGCGCCGGCTACCATGGCCGGCGTTTTCTAGACAGGAGCTAGGGTTTGGAATCAGAGGATTTCCTTCGGCGGGTCGAGTTGTTCAAACATCTCAATCAGGATGCCCTGGAGAGTCTGAGCAACCAGCTACGTTTGGTCTGTCTGCCCGAGGGACACGTGATTCGCGATACGGTCAGGGACACCGCTCCGGTGGATGGTTTATACATCATCAAGTCGGGCGTGGCCAAAGTCACCAGGGCGTCGCAGAGTTGGGAAGCAGAAGCCGTGCTGGCCATTCTCAGGCCCGGAAATTGCTTTGGCGAGATCGGTCTGATCGATGGACTCTCGCCATCCGCCAACGTCACCGCCATCGAACCGATGGAATGTTATTTCCTGCCCCGCGACGCATTCCTCGCGGCATTAGAGGAGAATCCGGAGATTGCCTTGGGAATGGTCCACAGCCTTGGCACAATGGTCCGGGCGGCCGACCAGTGGATCGCCCAACTTCTGTGATCTAGGCGTAACTCCAGGGGGTGACACCGGAAAGAAGGGCAGTGGCCCGTCGGCGCCGTGGCGGGGGGAATCCTTGCTAACCCGGCCTAACCCGGTTCAATCCCGTACCGCTCCAACAGTTCCCGAATACCCACGCCTACCTGGCGGGTTAGCCTGCCCGCGGCCAAGCGCTCGTCGTGATGTTGCTGGTATACGCCCGAGTCGAAGGGCCGCCAGGAATCGCTGAGGTCCCTCAGGGAGGTCTCCTCTCGTTGCACCGCCTCTACCAAGAGTTCGCCGAGGGGGCGCAGGACATTGGTGCTGGGAAGATTTCTGGCCGATGCGGCGATTTTGCCCATCTGAACGCCGAATCCCACCAAAGCGTCAACTGCCTTTTCCCGGTCGCAACCCCCCTCGGTCCGGCGCCATTCGTCATAATCCCGATGGAAGGTATTCCACTCTCCCAATAACGCCTGGTATTCGCCGCTGAATTCAGCTAGTCCGAGCTGATACTCATCCGAGAGAGTGCGTGTTATCCGGTCCATGGCGTCCAAAGCTTGACGACGGGTGGTATTGCTGCTCACCAGCTGTGACTCGTAGGCGCTGAACAGCGTTGGGTCTTCGGCCACAAACGACCCGGTTCCGGGAGCGGCTTCACCATCCGGGTCGTCCACCGACGACTCAGGGTCCAACACGTTGCTGGCGGGTTCCGCTGGTGCTTCATCGGACTTCTGGAAGGTGGCGCGAAGTTTGCGCAGGGCCAGGTCCTCGGCGTCGGAGGCTTCGGCCATCAACCCGGCAACCTCTTGGGTTGCATCCAGTCTGGGCAACTCGCGCACCGCCACCATCACTTCCCTAAAATTCGCCACCAACTCGCTGAGACGGGTGACGACTTCGATCGAGGTCAACTTGGCTTCCTCAGCCCGGAAGGAATCGTATTCCTGGTGATACAGGTCCCACCGTGTGTTCGCTGCCCGGAATGCCAATGTGAACCGGTCCATCAACACCAGGGCTGCCGGGGTGTTTCGTTCCACCCGGTCGGTGATGACGTCGGTGACGTCTCTGAGGATTGCCGAAGAGCTGGAACGGGCCGCATCCACCTGCTCCGACAAGGATATATGGGAGGTGAACTGGCCGGCGGCCACCGCGTCGCCTGTCCCATTACCGTTGTCCGAGTCTTCACCATTGGACGGTTGGGAATCGCCCGTTGGGTTACCGCCGGTGGCCATGTCAGCCGATTGAGAGTTGTCTCTCAATCGGCGCAGCGCCTGATTTTCCGCCTCGGCCGCTTCGATCAGGCGGTCGGCAAGATCGCGCGATGCGCTGGCCCGGGTGAGTTCCCTGGCGGTCTGGGTGATGGAGCCGAAACTCCCGGCGAACCGGAGCAATTCGGTCTGGACGGCGCCCTGGGTGCAGGGGTTCAGTCCAGCCTGCCAATCGTCGAACTCCTGGTGCAACTGGTCCAGGTCGGCGGTGATGGCCTGGTAGCCCTGGGCGAATCCTCGTGCGGCCGCCGTGGCGGACGCGGGAACAGCCGTGGGGGTGGGGGCTCCGATCTGAGACAGTTGCGCCGCGGCGGTAATGGTGGCCTGGGCGTCTGGAGTCGCCGGTCCCGCCGGGAACTGGGGAGTCACATCTTCCGAACAGGCAACCGCCAGAAGTAAGAACCCGCCTAAAACCACTGGGAAAAGCCCACCGATCCTCTTCCTCATGAAGTCTTGTACACTCCAACAAAGTCCCCTAATAGACCGCCCCTGAAATCGCCGGAACCCAACTGGTCCAGTACACTGGCCAGGGAATCCGGCGTGTCAGCCAAAATGACCAGCACCTGGCGCCCAGAACTCTGGTGCAGGATTGCGACCGCCGTTTCTTCAGGCGCAATGTCCGGCGCAAACGGGGTCCGGATGGTGTCATCGATCTGCACTCCGGCCAACTGCAGATACTGGGATACGTTTACCGCGTCGTCAAAGAGTCCCAGGTACACCGAATCCCGGTCCAAATTCTCCACTGCCCGGATCTGTGAGACCACCTGGAGGTCTTCCAGCAGGCCCTTCATCTGGGCGCCGGCGTCCACCAGGGCCGACCCACTCAGAATGATATCAACGTCGTCCCGGAAAAAGTGGGGGAAATCGGCCAGTTGAAACTGCCGCTGGCTTTGGGTCAGGAAGTTGGCCAGGTTGGAGTTGAGCCTGGCATTGTCGTATATCCCATCTTGTGGAGGCACCATGAAAGTCATATCCCCGATGGCCACGACGCCGCCGTCCGCGCTTTTGACCAGAGGGTAAAGGGGCTCGATATTTTTCACCAGGCTGGATTGGGTGTTGGCGTCGGGGATGGCCAGCCCGGGACCCGCCGATTGCAAAGACCCAGCGGCGTATAACGAGATGCTGCCCAACCCTGAGGTGATCTCGTCAGCCCGGAACTCTGTGATGATGATGTCTTGGTAGTTCAGGTCGTAATCCACCAGGTTGTATAGATAATCCGGCCGGAAAGTGATGCCGAACCCGCCTGCTATGGAATTGATGCGGTGGTCCCTGGTGGGATCGGCAACCAGCATGAGTCTTCCGCCCTTTTCCAGGACGAAACGCTGGACCTCAGCCACCTCTTCAGTGGTGTACGCGATCAATGGCTGGATCACCAGGAAACTATCGGCGCCCCTGAGCTTTTCTTGCAACGTTTCCAGCCTAATGCTGTCGCTCAGTCTGCTGGCCGTGCCGAATGTGCTAAAAGTGCCCAGGAAATCTATGTCATAGCCCCGGCGGGATACCTTGGAGAGAAAGGCGCTCACCTCCTCCCGGAAATAGTCATTGGTGTGACCGGCGTCGACCAGCAATGTGCCGCGGCTGATGGGCGGGGTTTCGGCCAGGGTGGCGAAAGTCGAGACCGGCGGCTGGATACGATGGGCCGGTATCTCACCGCTGGGAGGAGGGTCGTAGGTGCCCCGGTAGAAAAACAAGAGGGCGCCCAGGAAAAACACCACCGCTGCCGCCGGGAATACCAGCAGCTTGCCGTGTCTATTGAGTAGGTCCGACATACAGGTAGTAGATGTTGGGGTGGTTCACCTTGAGAGGGAACCCCGGCAAGGCCTCGGCCTGCCCTTCGCCCACGCCTCCGTAGGGAAGGATGTTTCTCAGCGCCTCCGTGTTGCTGGGCACGATCGGTGATCCGTCGACCCCAAAAAAGCCCTCGGGTTGCAGCACGGCGTCGGCCGTGGTCTTGGGCTGGCTTTCCAGATTTTGGAAGTCCAGCAGCAAAGGATCGAAAGCCCAACGCAGGGTCTCATTGGCCTTGCGCAAGACGTGCATATTTATATTCACCAATTCGTAGTTGGATATCCCGGCAAGGCTGGCAGCTTTTTCATAGGCGTCGGTATCGGCGCCTAATTCGTCGATCAAGCCCAGGTTTTTACTTTCGATCCCCGACCAGATCCGGCCGGTGAGCAGTTCTTCCTGGCTAAGCTTGAGCCGGTCGCCCCGTTCCATTGCGACGATGCCGCCGAAGGCCCGCTTCATCTCATCGGCCATGGTGAACCATTGCCGGCGGTCGCCCCCGAATAATTTCAATGGGCCGGTTATCACTATGTTCTCCTGGGGCGGAGGAGAGATCAGAGGACCGGGGAAGGATATGATCACTCCCACGTTGCCCACCAGCGAGGAAGGCTTGGCGTACAGGTAGTTTGCCCCCATGGACATCATGAATCCGCCGCTGGCCACCAGGTCGCCCATGATGATGACCACGGGTTTCTCTTCGCGGAGCTTGCGGGTTTCGTAGAACAGCCGCTCGGATGAGGCGGCGGCCCCTCCGGGGGTATTCAGCTTGATGACCACGGCTTTTATCGAATCGTCCTGGCGGGCATACTCCAGGTAGGAGATGATGGTCGCGGCGGAGCGGTCGACGATCACCGTGAAGGGGATATCTATGACGCCTATCTTTGGCTTATGAGGGTAGACGTAGAAGAAAACCAGGTAGCCCACGGCGATGCCCAGCCCGGCCAACAACACCACCGAGACGTACCCTTGGCTGGTAAACCGCCATATCGCTGAAAGTCGGCCCATACCTGGTCTATTCCTAGCAAATCAGAGTTGATGAAAGCGTGATCGAGGGGCTGTTTCAGATCGTGAGTGGTTTCAGATCGTGGGTGGTTTCAACACCACCGTATCCTGAACCTATACCAATGGCCTATGGCCGATCACCCGTTGGGCAACCCGAATCTTACGCACCGCCCCATTACGTGTCAAATTATACGCCTTCGGTCCAGCGGTGGATGTTTCCCGTGGCAATCTGGCCACGTGAAGGGGAATGCAGCCTAATGGACGATTGCCGTGACGCCGCCTGGCAGGTCTTGTCCCGCAAATATGCCGGGGTTACAATACGCCTACCGGCATTGGGGATTAGTCCAGTGGTAGGACGCCTGACTCTGGCTCAGGAAGCAGAGGTTCGAATCCTCTATCCCCAGCCAATAGCTCAACAATCCAAATCTCCGCGGAGTCAAATATAAACAAATGACCACGACAATGAGCGCTAACGAATCCCGGGTGGCGGTGGGGGGCACGGAAGTGCAGATGTTTTCCGGCGGCTCTGGCCCGCCCATACTGTTCCTGCATGGCGCCGGAGGAAACCGGGGCTGGCAGCCTTTTCACCAGGCGCTGGCCGCCAACAACACGGTTTATGCGCCCTCCCAGCCCGGATTCAACGGCACCGAGAGGCCCGATTGGTTGGCCACCATAACCGACATGGCCCACTTCAACCAACAGATGGTCCAACAATTGGGGCTGGACCAATATGTATTGGCCGGCCATTCCATGGGCGGTTGGATCGCAGCAGAGATGGCGGCCATGTCTCCGGCGTCGCTGAAAGGCTTGGTGTTGATCGACGCCGTGGGTATCCGGCCCAAGAAATCAGATATCACCGAGATCTTCATGGTGTCGGCTCAGACCCGGGCCGGATACCGGTTCCACGATCCATCGCAGGTACCGGACATAGAGGAACTGACCCGGGAGATGACGCCGGAAGAGACGTTGGTGGATTTCTCCAACCGGGAGATGGCATCCCGGCTGCTTTGGAAACCGTACATGTACAACCCCAGCCTTCCCCACTACTTGCCTAAGGTCAACATCCCGGCGCTGGTGCTGTGGGGCAGGCAAGACGCCATCGTCCCGCTGGAATGCGGAGAGCTCTATAACCAGGCCCTGGGCAACTCCAAGCTGGCCGTGATCGACCAATGCGGCCACTCGCCTCAGGTGGAGAAACCCAAAGAATTCATAGATCACGTAACGGGATTTTTGGCGGGACTCAAGTGAACGAGACCGCCATGGGCCGCGGGACCGCTTCCCGCGGCGGGAAACGTGTTAAAAGGAGGGGATAATGGCTGAGATTTTCTGGTTCTCGGAACAACCCTACGGCCACGTGACCGACGAAGATCTGGAAGGCTACGAGTCGGGAAGGATGCACTTCCCGAACACCTACTTCGACCCCATAAAGGCCCACGCCCTTTACAACCAATACCACGAGCAGTATACCTGGGCCGACGAGATGGGGTTCGATGGGATCATGACCAACGAGCACCACAGCGCTTATTGGTGCATGAAGCCTTCGGTCAACGTGGACGCCGCGATCATAGCCAAGGTGACCAAACGGGTCAAGATCGCCCTGTTGGGCAACGTCATCGCCCTCAGCGACCCGGTGAAGATGGCCGAAGAATTGGCCATGCTGGACTGCATCTCCGGCGGCCGGCTGATCTCCGGTTTCGTCCGGGGGACGGCGGTGGAGACCCTTCACGCCGGTATCAGCCCCACGGAGAACCGGGGCCGGTTTGAAGAGGCCCACGACCTGATACTCAAGTGTTGGACCACTCCCGGCCCCTTCCGCTGGGAGGGCGAGTATTTCCACCACCGGATGGTCAACCCCTGGGTGGTGCCCATTCAAAAGCCCCATCCGCCCATCTGGTTCCCCGGCACGGGCAGCCCCGAGAGCGTTATCTGGGCGGCCAAACGCCAGTATCCCTACATGAACCTGGGGGCGTTGCTGGACCTGACGATCCAGCTTAAGAATATCTATTGGGAGACTGCCTTGGAGTCGGGATACGAGCCCGGCCCGGAGCACTTCGGCTACCTGATGCGGGTGTTTGTGGCCGACACCGATGAGGAAGCCCAGAAGATCGGCGAGGAGTTTCTCTGGACCGAAGCCCACCGGCAGCGGGGCCCCATAGAGTTCAACGACCCGCCGGGATACCAGTCCCGGGAGGCCTTAAAGATCAAAATGTCCCGGCCTACCATCGGCACCGGGACCATCGGCAAGCGGTTGAGCTACCAGGAACTCCAGGATGCCTACAACATGATCATCGGCAGCCCGGAGACGGTGATCAAGAAGCTTCGCCACGTGAAGTCCGAACTGAACCCGGGTTACATCCTGATATACGGCAACGAAGGGGCCATGTCCCACGAGGCGGTGATGCGGTCC
>JADFPM010000018.1 GCA_022562335.1 Chloroflexota bacterium | reverse complement strand
GAACGGAGTGCCCGGTGTATCCCAGACCCAGGTGAACCTGGCCACCGAAAGGGCGTCCGTGGAATACATTCCCGGTGTGGCCGGACTGGCCGGTTTCCAAGAGGCGGTGAAAAACGCCGGGTACCGGGTGGAAGGCGTGCCGGATGAAGGCCTGGACTCCAAAACCGAACTTGAGAGGCTGTCCAAGGTCAAGGAGATTCGCGAACTTCGAACCCGTTTGGTATTTGCCTCCATTGGCGGCGTGCTGTTGCTGTTGGGCACATTTCACTTTTTGCCGTGGGTTCCGCCCCTGATGGAACGGGCTTATTATCCCTTCTTGCTATGGGCGTTGGCGACTCCCGTGCAGTTTTGGGCTGGTTGGAGTTTTTACACGTCTGGGTTCGGCGCGCTGCGCCACGGCGCCGCCAACATGCACACCCTGATCGCGATCGGCACCTCGACGGCCTATGGGTTCAGCGTGGCGGTGGTGCTGCTTCATGCCTTTGCGCCCGAATTCCTGGTGGCCAGGGGCATCGGCACCGCCGTTTATTTCGACACGGCGGCCCTGATCATCGCCCTGATCCTGATGGGCCGGTACCTGGAAGCCAAGGCTAAGGGGCAGACTTCCGAGGCGATACGCCGCCTCATCGGCCTGCGGCCCAACACGGCACGGGTGTTGCGAGACGGCCAGGAAGTGGACGTGCCGGTGGAGTCGGTGACCGTTGGGGACGTGGTGGTGGTGCGTCCTGGGGAAAGCATTCCGGTGGATGGAGAGATAACCGAAGGCTATTCCACCGTGGACGAATCCATGCTTACCGGGGAGAGTATCCCGGTGGACAAAGAGGCGGGCGCCCGGGTCTACGGCGCCACCATGAATAAGCAGGGCTCCTTCCGTTTCCGGGCGACCCAGGTGGGGCGGGATACGGTATTGGCTCAGATCATAAGATTGGTGGAGGATGCCCAGGGCTCCAAAGCGCCTATCCAGCGGCTGGCCGACCAGGTGGCAGCCTACTTCGTCCCGGTGGTCATCGGCGTGGCCGTGGCTGCCTTCTTATTCTGGATCTTCCTGGGGCCGCCGCCGGCCCTGACCTTTGCCACCCTGGTATTCGTGGCCATCTTGATCATCGCCTGCCCCTGCGCCTTGGGTCTGGCCACTCCCACCGCCATAATCGTGGGCACGGGCAAGGGGGCCGAGAACGGCGTGCTGATACGCAGCGCCCAGGCTTTGGAGATCACCCACCGGGTCAACGTCGTGGTGCTGGATAAAACGGGGACTTTGACCACGGGTCAGCCGGTGGTGACTGATCTGGTGGTGGGCGCCGGCTCGGGCTCGATCTCCCAGGAGGAATTGCTGCGCCTGGGGGCTTCGGCGGAGGTGGGCTCGGAGCATCCCGTGGGCGAGGCTATGGTTAAGGAGGCCCGGAAACGGGGCCTGACGCTGGACCAACCCCAGAGGTTCAAGGCGATACCGGGCATGGGGATCGAGGCGGAGGTGGGAGGGTCCACGGTTCGCCTGGGCAATGCGGCGTTGATGAATGAGTTCCAAATCCCGTTGGATGGTCTGTCCGCCACGGCGGCGGAATTGGCGGCGTCGGGCAAAACGCCCATGTTCCTGTCGTCGGAAGGGCGGGCCCTGGGCATCATCGCGGTCGCCGACGCACTGAAACCGGAGTCGGCCGAGGACGTGGCCCGCTTGAAGCGGATGGGACTGGAAGTCGTCATGCTCACCGGCGACAACATTCAGACGGCCATGGCCATTGCCAAAGAGTTGGGTATCGACCGGGTGGAAGCCGAGGTATTGCCCCAGGATAAAGTAAAGGTGGTGAGCCGGCTTCAGGCTGAGGGGAAAGTGGTGGCCATGGTTGGCGACGGCATCAACGATGCCCCGGCGCTGGTCCAGGCCGACGTGGGGATGGCCATGGGGACGGGCACCGACGTGGCTATGGAATCGGCCGACATCACCCTGATGAGGGGCGACGTGGGCGGGGTGATCACGGCCATCCGATTAAGCCGCAGCACCATACGGACCATCAAGCAAAACCTGTTCTGGGCGTTCTTTTACAACGTATTGCTCATTCCGGTGGCGGCCGGGGTCCTTTACCCGGTGTTCAATGCGTTGGGCGGCGTCCCGGACGGCCTGGGGTTCTTTTTCGGAGATCAGGGGTTCCTCAACCCGGTGCTGGCGGCCCTGGCGATGGCCTTTAGCTCGGTGTCGGTGGTGACCAACTCCCTGCGCCTGCGGCAGGCCAAGATTTAGGCGGGACCGCAGGGCGTCTCGACGGTCATTGACCGTGTCTGGGGACGCTTGGGATGGGAACTTGGATGTCAATACGGGAAGCAGTTTTCCGGGAAAACTAGAGGAGGATGAGAGATGGCCACAGCGATAGACCCGATCTGCAAGATGGAAGTTGATACCGCCAATCCGCCGGGCGGCCAAAGCGAGCACGAGGGAACGACGTATTATTTCTGCGCCCCGGGTTGCAAGGTAGCCTTTGAACGGGAGCCCGCCAAGGTTTTGGCGGGGGAGACCATACCCATAAACATGGGCACGCCCGCTAAGAAACCTGGTTTCTTCGGCAGGCTTTTCGGCCGGGGGTAGGCGGCCCGGGTCTTTCGATCATAAGAGAGCGCTCATCGGCTACCGCTAGTGGTGAGCCTGTCGAACCACAGGCGTTGGCCTAGAGGATAAGCAGTAGGATGCCAAGCGCCTCCCAGGCCGGCCCGTCCTTCGGCAAGCTCAGGATGAGCGGAATTTGACGACTACCGGGGCCTGCAACCCCTAAACGTTGGCGCCGCAGCAGCGTTTGTATTTCTTGCCGCTGCCGCAGGGACATGGGGCGTTGCGGCCGATCTTACCGGCCCCAACAACGGGCGCCGCATCCCTCCGTCCTCCCGCTACCTCCGCCATGGGGCTGGCTTTGGTGGCTTGGGCAGCCGCCCGCCTAGCCCGGACATCGACCGGCTGCTCGGTGACGGTCACGTGGAACAGGGTATGGACCACGTCGTGCTGCATCCGGGCCAACAGGTCCTTGAACATCTGTTGCCCTTCGGCCCGGTATGCGACCAAGGGGTCCCGCTGCCCGTAGGCGTGCAGGCCGATGCCGGTGCGCAGGTTCTCCATCCCGGTCAGATGGTTTACCCAATGGGTGTCGATGGCCCTCAGCAAGAGTAGCCGTTCCAGGGTCCGCATCTGCTCCGAGCCGATTTCGGTCTCCCGGCTGTCGTATGCTGTTTCCGCGTGATCCGAAAGCAGTTTGATCAACTGGTCCCGGTTCAGTTGGAGAACCGCATCGTCGCCGTAGTCTCCAGAAAGGTCTGGCGGAAGGGCGCAGATCTGTTCCATCTCTCCAAGGAACGACGGCACGTCCCAATCGTCGGAGTGGCGGCTCGGTAGATGGCGATCGATCAAGTCCTGGAATTCTTGCCGGATCATTCCGACGATCATTTCTTTTAGGTTCTGCCCCTCCAGGATGTCGCTGCGGTCGGAGTAGATGAACTCCCTTTGGCTGTTGAGCACGTCGTCGTAGTCCAGCAGATGCTTGCGAATGTCGAAGTGGTAGCTTTCCACCTTGACCTGGGCGCTGCCGATGGACTTGGTGATTATCTTGTGCTCGATGGGGGTGTCCTCGTCCATGCCGGCCCATCCCATGATGGTCTTGATGCGGTCGCCGCCGAAACGGCGCATCAACTCGTCCTCCAGGGAGATATAGAACTGGGATGTGCCTGCGTCACCCTGGCGGCCTGACCGGCCCCGCAACTGGTTGTCTATGCGCCGGGCGTCGTGGTGTTCAGTCCCCAAAACGTGCAGTCCGCCCAATTGCACGACCTTGTCGTGTTCCTCTTGCCAATCCGGCCGGTCGGTGTCGGACCCGCCCAGCACGATGTCGGTGCCCCGGCCCGCCATATTGGTGGAAACAGTCACCGCCCCCAGGCGTCCTGCCTGAGAAACGATGGTGGCTTCGTGCTCGTGGTTCTTGGCGTTGAGCACCTGATGGGGCACTCCCTGGCGCTTCAACCTTTGGCTGAGTTGTTCCGATGATTCGATAGACGTGGTGCCGATCAAAACCGGTCTGCCCTGTTGGTGATAATCGGCGACATCTTTGGCCACCACCCGCCACTTGGACTCCTCGTTTTGAAACACCAGGTCGGGAGCATCAGTCCTGCCCATGGGCAGGTTGGTGGGCACCACAGCCACGTCGAGATGATATATCTTGAGAAATTCGTCGGCTTCGGTTTCCGCTGTTCCCGTCATTCCCGAAAGTTTTTTGTACATGCGGAAGTAGTTTTGAAGCGTCACGGTGGCGTAGGTGATGCTTTCCCGCTGGATCTTCAGGTTCTCTTTGGCTTCCACCGCTTGGTGGAGCCCGTCGGACCAGCGCCGTCCAAATTGGAGCCGCCCGGTGAACTCGTCGACGATGACCACCTCGCCGTCGCGCACCACGTATTCCTTGTCGCGGGTTTTCGTCACGTGGGCGTTAAGCGCGTTTTCCATGTAGTGGACCAGATGGTAATTCTCCGGTTCGTACAGGTTGGGCGTTTTGGTCCACTTCTCCATCTTGGCGATGCCTTCCTGGGACAAGGAGATCGCCCTGGTGCGGTCATCTATGGTGAAATCATCTTCCGGTTCCAGCTTGGGCACCAGCTTGGCGAAGGTATAGTAGTGCTCCACCGGCTCCTCGGCGGGCCCGCTGATGATCAACGGCGTACGGGCTTCGTCGATGAGGATGTTGTCCACCTCGTCTACGATGGCGAAGTGGAGACCCCGCTGCACCCGATGAGACGCCTCCAGGGCCATGTTGTCTCTTAGGTAGTCGAAGCCGAACTCGTTGTTGGTGCCGTAGGTGATGTCGGCCTGGTAGGCTTCGGCTCGGCTCACCGCCCTGAGTTGTTGCATTCCGTTGGGGGCCTCGGTTATTTCGGGGTCGAAGAGGTAGGCGCTATCGTGCTGCAGGCATCCAACCGTGAGACCCAGGGCATGGTAAATCGGACTCATCCACACCGGATCACGGCGGGCCAGGTAGTCGTTGACCGTGACTAGGTGCACGCCCTTTTCGCTGAGGGCGTTCAGGTAAACCGCCAGGGTGGCCACCAGCGTTTTGCCCTCACCGGTTTTCATCTCGGCGATCTGTCCCTGGTGCAGCACGATGCCGCCGATGAGTTGGACATCGTAGTGCCGTTGGCCGAGATTGCGCCGAGCTGCTTCTCGAACCGCCGCAAAGGCTTCGGGTATGAGGTCATCCAGGGATTCTTTCCCCGATAGACGGGACTTGAATTCGACCGTCTTATCCCGCAGTTGGGTGTCGGACAGCTCCTTCATGGCCGTCTCGAAGCCGTTGATCGATCTTACGACCGGCAGGGTTTTCTTTACCAGTTTCTCGCTGCTGTTGCCGACCAGTTTATTTAACAGTGAGACCATGGGCTTACTACCTCGGATCGGAGTGAAGGGTCAAATCTATTTTAACCAATGGACTGCCAAGTTGCACGGCCATGGGCGCCGTGGGCGGTGGGGTTAGGTGGATTCGGGGTGTTTTATCCCAGGGAACCGGCTGCCGGCAGTGACCATGGGGGGTCCCATAAAGGCAGGTGGACCGGTCTGACCCGTTCTAGCAACCTGAACTCAGGCGCGGACTTCGCTTTCCACCGCGCCCGTCAGTTCGCCCAGACTTGATACGCCCTCTTGGGCTACCAAGGAGGTCAACTCGTCCAAGATGCGGAAGGGCGACCATAGGTCGGCCAGATTGGCGCTGCCTATCTGCACCGCAGTCGCGCCGGCCAAAATGTATTCCAAAGCGTGCTCACCGGTGAATATGCCGCCCACCCCGATGATGGGCACGTCCACCGCCCGAGAGGCGTGGTACACCAAAGCCAAGGACACCGGCCGCAGCCCCTCGCCGGATAGTCCACCGGTAACCGCTCCCAGAACAGGTTTGCGGGTCTTCAGATCTATTTTCATGGCGGGCAGGGTGTTTGATATGGTCAGCGCATCGGCTCCGGCCTCTACGGCGGCCATGGCAATCTCGGTTATATCGGGCACGTTGGGCGCCAGCTTCACCAGCACGGGTAGGTCGGTGACGGCTTTTACGGCGCTCACCGCCTGGGACGTGAGTTGGCCGCTGTGGCTGAAAAGGGCCCCGCTCTCGATGTTGGGACAGCTAAGGTTCAACTCCAAAGCTTGGAACCCCAGGACCCCGCGGGACATGGCGGCCATTTCGCCGAATTGGGCCGGGCTGTCGGCCGACAGGCTCAACAAGATGGTGGTTCCCCACTCTTGCCATTTGGGTGCCAGGTCGGATAGGGCCGACTCCACTCCGGGGTTGGCCAGGCCAATGGAGTTGAGCATTATGCTCTCGCCGGCCTCTAGGCTGCGGCGAAACGATTCTGGATACCATCGGGGTTCCAGGTTGCCTTCCCGGGGAAGCCTGGTGACGGTTTTTGGGATCACCGCGCCCAGCCGGCCTAGATCCATCTCAGGCGTCAAGCCGCGGCCATAGCCGTCGTAGCCCAGGGTCCCCGACGCTATCATGATCGGATTGGCCAGGCGTAGATGACGCTTGTTTTTGGGAGCAAGGTCGACCGATAAATCCACAGGCAGGCCCACCGGTGGGCCTGCCTGTGCTCCATTGGTCACATGCGCCGCCGAGGCGCTTTCCGTGGTGCTACTCTTCCGGCTCATCACCGTCCGTCTCGCCTGCGGTCTCGGCTTCGTCTTCGGGTTCAGCTAGCTCCGGTCCGGGTTCTTCTATCTCCGTGGCGGGATCGGAAGATCCGGTATCCTCGGCCTCAACCTCGTCGAGAGCGGCTGTTGGCGCACTGCCATTGCTGCCGCCGACTTCGAGAACGCCATCGCCGTCATTGTCGCCGCTGTCGTCGTCATTGTCGTCGTCGTCCAGGCCTTCAAAGTCGTCGTCATCATCGGCCAAGTCGTCCTGCAGATCTTCAAAACCTGCCGGCTGGGCCGAGGCCTCTTCGATGCTGATTTCGCCGTTGATTTCACTGGGAGGTGTATCCCCGATGCCCAGCCAAGCCGCGGGAGCCATTTCCGACAACTCGGGCACAGGATCCGGCGCCAGGAGTTGCGCCATCCCAGGGATTTCGATCCGGGCCGGGATCAGACGCCCTATTATGACGTTTTCTTTCAGGCCTAACAGCCAGTCCTGAGCGCCGCTAACCGCCGCTTGGGTCAAGACCCTGGTGGTTTCTTGGAAGGAAGCGGCCGACAGGAAGCTGTCGGTGAGCAATGAGGACCTGGTTATCCCCAAAAGGATCGGCTTGGCGGTGGCGGGTTCTCCCCCTTCCGCCAAGACCTTGGAGTTTTTCTCCTGGAACTCGAATTTGTCGACCATTTGGCCGGGGATGAAGTCCGCGTCCCCGGTCGACTCCACCGAGACCCGCCGCAGCATTTGCCGCAGGATGATTTCGATGTGTTTGTCGTGGATTCCCACCCCCTGGGACTGGTATACCGACTGGACTTCGTCCACCAAGTATCGTTGCAGTTCGTCCTTGCCCCGGATGTGGAGGATGTCGTGGGGGTTCAACGGTCCACTGATCAACGCGGCTCCCGCCTTGACCTGGTCTCCGTCGTTGACCAGGATGCGGGCTGCGGCGGAGATGAAATGCTCCCGTTCCTCCACGTCTTCCCATATGATGGAAACCGTGTCGTTGGTCAACTCCACCCGGCCACCTATGTTGGCTACCACCTGCTGGCCCAAGGCGGACTCTTCTTCGGCTCCCTTCTTCTTGGCGGGCCGTACTCCCGCCAAGATCATCCCCGGTTCTACGTATTCTCCCTGTTCCACCAACAACTCGGCTTTTTTCGGCAGAGCGTAGTCCTCTCTGAATTCCTCGCGGCTGACCAACCGCAGCCGCCGGCCATCCTCTTCATCCTCAATGGAGACAAGACCGTCGATGTCGGCAAGGATCGCCGCTCCTTTGGGGACCCGAGCTTCGAAAAGCTCTTCCACCCTTGGAAGACCGCTGGTGATGTCGAGCCCGGCCACGCCGCCGGTGTGGAAGGTCCGCATGGTTAGTTGGGTTCCCGGTTCGCCGATGCTCTGGGCGGCGATGATGCCTACGGCTTGACCGATTTGCACCACCAGGCCCGTGGCGGCCAGGCGTCCGTAACACATTTGGCATATACCGCGCCGGGTTTCACAGGTCAATGGTGACCTAACGGGTATTTCGGTGATCCCGGCATCCTCCAGCATTTGGGCCACCGTTGTGTCGATCTGGACGTTACGTTCCAGCAAGATCTCCCCGGTTTCCGGATGGGCAACCGGAGCGGCCGCCATCCGGCCGATGACTCGCTGCTGGAGGGTCGCCTGTAATGGGTCGTCGGTTCCCATGGAAACCCAGTATGCGTCCACGGTTTCACAGTCTTGTTCCAACACGATGACTTCTTGGGCTATGTCGATAAGACGGCGGGTTAGGTACCCGCTGTCGGCGGTGCGCAGGGCGGTGTCGGCCAAACCTTTCCTGGCGCCGTGGGTGGAGATGAAGTACTCCAGGGCGGTCAAGCCTTCCCGGAAACTGGACTTGATGGGCAGATCGATGATCTTACCCTTGGGGTTGCTCATCAGCCCGCGCATGCCGGCCATCTGCTTGATCTGGGAGATATTACCCTTGGCGCCGGAAACCGCCATCACGGCAATGCCACCGTATTTGGGCAAATCTGCCTCCACCAACTCGGTGGTCAAGTCCGATGCCCTGGTCCAGGCTTCCACCGTCTTGGCGTAACGCTCTTCTTCGGAGATCAAACCAGATAGGTACTGGTTTTCGTATCCTGCCACTAACTTGTCGGCCTCTTCTAAGATGGCCGGCTTTTTGTCCGAGACCTGAATGTCGTTGATGGCGATGGTGATGCCAGAGATGGTGGCGTACCGGAACCCCAAGTCCTTGATCCGGTCCAGAGTGGCCGCGGTTTCGTCACTATCCAGATTGTGGTACAGGTCGGCGGTCAATTCCTTGAGGGCGGTCCGGTCCATCAACCTGTCCTGATATCCCATGGATTTGGGCAGGGTTTCGTTGAAGATCAACCTGCCCAAGGTGGTTTCAACCACAGATTCATCGTCGGCGCCCTCGACTTTAGTGACCTTGATCTTGGCCTGTAACGCCACCAGATCAGAGGCGTGGGCGATCCTGGCCTCGTCGAAGTCGTAAAACTGCATGCCCTCGCCCTTTGCGCCTTCCTTGATCGCCGTCAGGTAGTAGCAGCCCATGACCATATCCAAGGTCGGCGCCACCAACGGGTCGCCCGAAGCCGGCGAAAGCATATTGTGAGTGCTGAGCATGAGTTCCTTGGCTTCCAATACAGCCATGCGAGACAGCGGTATATGCACCGCCATCTGGTCACCGTCGAAGTCGGCGTTGAATGCCGAGCATACCAGAGGGTGAATCTGAATGGCGTTGCCTTCGATCAGCACGGGCATGAATGCCTGGATGCCAAGCCGGTGCAGAGTGGGCGCCCGGTTCAACAACACGGGCCGGTCTTTGACGACATCTTCCAGGATCCCCCATACTTCAGACCTGGCCCTTTCCACCATCCTCTTGGCGTTTTTGATGTTGGGCGCTATGCCCAGCACCACCAACCGGTGCATGACGAATGGTTTAAACAATTCCAGGGCCATGCGTCTGGGCAGGCCGCACTCGTGCATCTTCAGTTCAGGGCCCACCACGATCACCGAACGGCCGCTGTAGTCCACGCGTTTACCCAGCAGGTTCTGGCGGAAGCGCCCCTGTTTACCCCGCAGCAGATCGGACAACGACTTCAATTTATGATTGTGGCTGCCTTGGATGGGTCTGCCCCGCCGGCCATTGTCGATCAGGGCATCCACCGCTTCTTGAAGCATTCGCTTTTCATTGCGGATGATGATCTCCGGGGCGCCCAGGTCCATGAGGCGCTTGAGCCGGTTGTTGCGGTTGATCACCCTGCGGTACAGGTCATTCAGGTCACTGGTGGCGAAACGTCCCCCATCCAACTGGACCATGGGGCGCAGTTCGGGAGGCAACACCGGCAGGATGGTCAGGATCATGTCCTGCACACGGTTGCCGCTCTTTCGGAAAGATTCGACCACCCTGAGGCGCTTGATGGCCTTCTTCCGGCGCTGGCCGGAGGTGGTTTGCATCTCGTTGATAAGTTGCTCCCGCAGGGCTTCCAAGTCTATGGTCTTGAGGATAGCGCTAATGGCTTCGGCGCCCATACCCGCCTGGAAAACGCTGCCGTAACGTTCTTTCAACTCCCGGTGACGGGACTCGGCGATGAGCTTGTGAACCCGCAGGTCCTCCAATTCATCGATTGCCAACTGGAGTTGTTCCGCCAACTGGGTTTCTTCCTGGGCCAGTTCGTCGTTGATAGCGTCGATTTGAACCTGGAGGGCCATTTGTTCATTTTCTTGTTCGGGAGTCAGGGTGGCTTCCGCTTCTTCCAGGCCTTGTTCCGGCTGGCTTTCTTCCACCGGAGCATCATCGGCCGGAGCATCATGGGCCGGAGCGCCATCGGCCGAATCATCTTCAACGGCACCCGCGGTAGGTTCAACGGCCTCACCGGAAGCGTCATCCACAGGGATAACGGCTTCGGTTTCTCCGCCGCTGGTATCATCGGAGGTCAAGTCGTCTGCGGGGAGGCCCCCTGAAGCCTGAAGTTCCCGGATTTTATCTTCGGCTGCCCGCTGATGCTTGCGGACTTCCAGCTCGTGCTTGATCCGCTCCGCCTCGATGCTTTCATTGCGCATATCTTCGTCAACGGACACGACGATATGCTGGGCGAAGTAAAGGACCCTCTCCAGGTTGCGCGGTGATAGGTCTAGGAGCAGGCCCAAGCGGCTGGGGGTGGTCTTGCTAAACCATATGTGGGCTACCGGGGCCGCCAGCTTGATATGGCCCATGCGCTCCCGGCGGACCTTGGAGCGGGTGACTTCGACCCCGCATCGGTCGCATACCACGCCGCGGTAGCGGATCCGCTTGTACTTGCCGCAAAAACATTCCCAGTCTTTGGTCGGACCAAACAGACGTTCACAGAAAAGACCGTCTTTTTCGGGACGCAGCGTTCGGTAGTTAATGGTCTCCGGCTTGGTGACTTCGCCGTGGGACCAGTTTAGCATCTGCTCTGGAGAGGCTATAGATATTCGAATCGCATTGAAATTGGTCCCTTGTGACTCGGAACGTTCGGCCATTCTGACCATTAATCGGCCTCCAATGGTTGGTATAGATCGGAATCGTCGGCTATGCCCTGGCTCAACGAAGGACGCACGTCTTCGTTGAGAAGCTCCACCGACAGTCCGAGGCTTTGTAGTTCTTTCAAAAGCACGTTAAAGGACTCTGGCACTCCGGGTTGGGCGATCGCCTCGCCCTTGACGATTGCCTCGTAGGTTTTGACCCGGCCCGCCACATCATCGGACTTGACCGTAAGCACCTCTTGAAGGTTGTAAGCGGCGCTGTAGGCCTCCAGGGCCCACACTTCCATCTCGCCGAACCGCTGCCCGCCAAACTGGGCTTTGCCTCCCAGCGGCTGTTGAGTGATCATGGAATAGGGACCGGTGGAACGGGCGTGGATCTTGTCCTCTACCAGGTGGATCAGCTTGAGGATGTAGATGCTCCCAACGGTGATCGGCTGGTCGAATGGTTCACCGGTCCGCCCGTCAAACAATTGGAACTTACCGAAGGTGGGAGGCGATAGGTGGCCTTTCTGATGAATTTCAATCGCCACCTTGTGCAACTCTTGGGGGTCCATGCCATCGGTGTCTATTTCGGCCTCTTCCTTGAGCCACATCCTCAGACAGGCGGTCTGTGCCTCTCCTTGGAAATCGTTGTCGAACAACAAATCACCGTCGTAACCCCGGTCCGATAGCCAGGTCATGACCTTGCCGAAATCTTGCTGGGTTGAACCGTCCACCGGGTTGGTGGTTAACGCGCCGGCTTGCTGGGTGAACCAAACCCTGGCCAGGGCGTCTTCCACGGAATCGTCGCTGGCGCCGTCGAATACCGGTGTGTATGCCCTGAAGTTCAAATTCTTGGCCGCCCAGCCCAGATGGGTTTCCAATACCTGTCCCAGGTTCATCCTGGAAGGTACGCCGATGGGGTTCAGGATGATATCCACGGGAGTCCCGTCGGCCATGTAGGGAAGGTCCTCTTCCGGCAGGATCCGGGCCACGACGCCCTTATTGCCATGGCGGCCGGCCATTTTGTCTCCAACTGATATCTTGCGGGTCTGGGCTATCCACACGCGGACGGCCTCGTTTACCCCTGGGGACAGATCGTCCCGGTTGGCCCGGTTGAGCACGCGGACGTCGATGACCTTTCCCCGTTCGCCGTGGGGAACCCTGAGGGAGGTGTCTTTAACGTCCCGGGATTTTTCTCCGAAGATTGCGCGGAGCAGTTTCTCCTCTGCCGTCAGCTCTGTTTCGCCCTTTGGGGTGACCTTTCCCACCAGGATATCCCCAGGACCCACGTCGGCGCCCACCCTTATGATGCCGCGCTCGTCCAGGTCCCGCAGACTGCCTTCTCCCACGTTGGGGATGTCCCTGGTGATCTCTTCGGGGCCCAGTTTGGTCTCCCGGGCCTCCATTTCATGCTTTTCGATATGGGTTGACGTGTAACAGTCATCCTTTACCAGGCGTTCGCTCAGGATGATGGCATCCTCATAGTTGTAGCCCTCCCAGGACATGAACGCCACCGTGACGTTTTGGCCTAGGGCTAGCTCTCCATGGTCGGTCGAAGAGCTGTCTGCCAGGACGCTGCCGACGTTCACCAGGTCTCCTTTGGAAACGGTGGCTCGCTGGTCGAAGCAAGTGCCCTGGTTGGTTCTGGCGAATTTGATCAAGGTATGGACGTGCTCGGTCCCTTCATGGTCGGTGACCACCACCTCCCGTCCGGTCACGGAAGTCACGGTGCCCTCGACGCTGGCCATCACGACCTGGCCGCTGTCTCGGGCGACCCGTCCTTCTATCCCGGTGCCCACCAGCGGAGCTTGGGGCCGCAACAAAGGCACGGCCTGACGTTGCATGTTGGACCCCATCAGGGCCCGGTTGGCATCGTCGTGCTCCAAGAAGGGGATCAACGCCGCTGAGATACTCATGATCTGCATGGGCGACACGTCCATCAGGTCCACCGTATCCGGCGATTCCTGGATGTATGTCTCGCCCACCCGAATCTCCACCCGGTCCTGGGTGAACTGGTTCAGGTCGTCCAGCAACGAGTTGGCCTGGGCCACATGAAAGGTCTCTTCTTGGTCGGCCGACAGGTAGATCACCGCGTCGTCACCCGTTGCGACGAACGGCTTGACGTGGATTTCAGTATCCTTGGGCAGGTTCCGCAGGGGGGCCAGCCGGTTGGGCGGAATCGCCTTGCCCCTGGTGATGATGGCCTTGCCTTCTTCGTCTCTCACGTCTTGAGTGACGGTCCGGCCTTTAAGGTCGGGTGAATCGTGGGGCAAAGATTTGAGCACCCTGCGGTATGGCGATTCAATGAACCCATAGGCATTGATCCTGGCGTAGGAGGCCAGGGAACTTAACAGGCCGATGTTGGGGCCTTCGGGCGTTTCTATGGGGCAGATCCGTCCGTAGTGGGAGAAGTGGACGTCGCGGACGTCGAACCCCGCCCGTTCCCGGGAAAGCCCTCCGGGGCCCAGGGCGGAAAGCCTTCGTTTGTGGGTCAATTCCGCCAGAGGGTTGGTCTGGTCCATGAATTGGGATAGTTGGGACCCGCCAAAGAACTCGCGGACCGAAGCCACCACCGGGCGGATGTTCACCAGCCCCTGGGGCGCCGCCACTTCCGGGTCCACCAGCGTCATTTTTTCCTTGACCATCCGCTCCATGCGCAGCAGGCCGACTCGCACCTGGTTCTGCACCAGCTCGCCCACGGCCCGGACCCGCCGGTTGCCCAAGTGGTCGATGTCGTCGGGACGGCCATCTCCCTGATTGATGCGGATCATGGTGCGTATCACGGCCACCACGTCCTCCAGAGACAGGGTCATCAGTCCTTCATTGATTGTCTGCCCCAGGCGCCGGTTGAGCTTATACCGGCCCACCCGGCCCAGGTCATACCGCCGCGGGCCGAAAAACAGGTTGCGCAGCAGGTTGCGGGAGTTTTCCAGACTGGGAGGTTCGCCGGGCCTCAAACGCCGGTAAAACTCGATCTGGGCGGCGGCGATACGCTGGGCCGCCTCTTGGTCGTACTCGTCCTCGGGGTGCAGCCACTCCCATAGGGAGAGCAGGTCGTCCTTGCGGAAGTTGTAGTCCTTGGGGTCCATGACCGGGTCCCGGTCCAGGGTGGACTGCATGTATTTGTGGTGTTCGTCGGTGTCTACGTCGGCAAACAGAGCCGATATGTCTTCGTCGTAGGCGACACCCAACGCCCGCAGGAACGTGGAGGCGGAAACCTTACGCTTGCGGTCGACCTTAACCGACAGGATGTCCTTGTTGCTGGTCTCGAATTCCAGCCAAGCGCCCCGGGAAGGGATCAGCTTGGCAAAGCACAGATTGCGGGCCGATACGGCGTTCTTCTCGTATACGAAGTAAATGCCGGGAGAGCGCACCAACTGGCTGACCACCACGCGCTCCGCGCCATTTATGATAAAGGTGCCATTGGGAGTCATCATGGGAATGTCCCCCATGAAGATCTCCTGTTCCTTGATCTCGCCGGTTTCCTTCATCACCAGCTGGGTCTTTACATACAGGGGCTGGGCGAAGGTTATCTCCCGCTCCTTGCATTCTTGGGGCAGGTATTTAGGGTCGCGGAAATAGTGATCCAAAAAGTGCAGTTCGTATTTCTTGCCCGTGTAATCGGCTATGGGCGAGATTTCCTTATAGACTTCCTGCAGTCCTTCGGTGGAGAACCATTCGTAGGACTGGAGTTGGCTTTGTATAAGGTTGGGTATCTCCACCACCGATGGAATACGGGCGTAGGTGCGAGCTTCGGGCAGGGGCGCACGCAATGCGCCCCGAACGGGAGACAAAGCCATATCCGGATCTCCTTAAAGTGTGTTACGCCGGGGCATGCTGATCCCTAGGGCAGGGACGCATGGAAAACAGAAGGCAAAGAGGTATACTGGGTTGGATACGGGCAAAAAGTTGACAGCAGTCCACGTCTGAGGCATATACCGGTAACAGACCATTATATAGGGTTCATGCGGGGTGTCAAGAGTTTTGCCCCATTTTTCTTAATATCAACCGTTTTGACCCATGAATCCGATATCCCGCGGCAAATCCAATAAAAGCCATGGCCTCCAGCGGCCGGGTTTGAGTCCGTGGCCGGGTTCGGGTAGGTTCGCATACTATTACCGTGGTATTATTTCAGACATTGATATGCCAGCGTCAACTTTGACCTCCGTCCGCCCGGCCCCGATGAGCACACGTTCGGGTGCTGGCCCACCTGGCGCCCGGTTCCTCTGGGGCCCAACGCAACCGGCAAGGCCGCTCCCGGTAAAATTCGCCACCGATGTTTTCAACGTGTCCGAACAGGTGACGCATGGCATTTGATTTGGAGAACTAGCTGTGATAAATCCATCGCCTAAAGACCTGACCATCGCGGGCCATAAGGTCCATTACGCCTGGGTGATCGTTGCGGTGGCATCCTTGATGCGCCTCAGCACCTCCTCATTCCGGAGCTCTCAGGCCATCCTGATCCCCGAGTTGGTGAGGACCTTTGGCTGGAGTTACGGCGCCGTCGGCGGCGGATTTGCTTTGCAATGGGTGATTTCCGGCTTGGCCGGCCCCCCCGCCGGTTGGATGGGCGACCGGTACGGCGTCCGGCTCACCATGGTTGTGGGTTCCGTGCTGTTCATCGTGGGCATGGTGTTGACCGGCACCATGAACCATCTGTGGCAGTTCTACCTTTATTTTGGCGTCATCCTCAGTTTGGCCATGGGCATTTTCCAGGTGCCCCTGGTGACAGCCGTGACCCTTTGGTTTAAAAAGCATCTTGGCTTTGGGATGGGTCTGCTGCAGTCTTCCCAGGGCGTGGGTCCCTTGGTAGCGGTGCCGCTGATCTATTTGATCGTCCAGACCTGGGGGTTGCGGGCGGCCTTTTGGGTGCCCGGTATAGCCGGCGGCGTGATACTGCTGCTTCTCATCCGGTTTTTCTACAATGAGCCGGCCGACTTGGGACTCAAGCCCCTGGGAGCAGAAGAAAACGAGCCCATACGCAGCACCCAGAAAGGCGAGGTGGCCAGGGTGCGGTCCAGCGTCTTCCTGCGCCAGGCCCAACGCACCAGCGCCTTTTGGAACCTCATCGGCATTCATTATTGGGGATGCGCCGGACATTCCATCATATTGATCTTTCTGGTGGCCATGGCTGAAGACCGGGGAGTCTCGCCGGTCTTGGCGGCGGGACTCTTTATAGTGTTATCGGTGACCAGCACCCTGAGCCGGTTTGGCGTGCCCGTCATCGCCGACCGCATCGGCAGTAAGGGAGTGATGGCCGCGTGCTTTTTCCTGCAAACAGCCCCCATATTGATCCTGTTTTTCGCCCATGATGCCTGGATGTTTTATATTTTCTCCGCCCTTTTCGGCATCGGATTCGGCGGCGAGATGACGGCCTTTCCCATCATCAACCGGCAATATTATGGCAACGCCCCCATCGGCACCACCTACGGCTGGCAGATGATGGGCGCCGGCATAGGGATGGCGTCGGGGGCCTGGTTGGGCGGTATTCTCCGGGACATAACGGGAGACTTCAACTACACCATGGGGCTTTCGCTGGGGATGAGCATGCTGGGCGTGCTCTCCATATTTTTGCTGCCCGCCACTTCCCGTGAACTGTTGCCCCACTGGGAGGATGCCCTTCCATCTGAGGGTGTTGCCAGAGTGATTCCGGGGGAAATCCCGGTTAAACCCTAAATCAAAATAACGAAAAGGGAGGCCCGGAAATGCTGGACCTGATCATCCGTGGCGGACAGGTTGTCACCACCTGGGGCGTGGGCGACTGGGACGTGGGGATCCAGGGAGAAAAGATCGTGTCGATAGCCGCGGCCAACTCGATCACCGAAGAAGCCGGGCGGATCATCGACGCCACCGGAAAGATAGTCGCCCCCGGCGGCATCGAGCCCCACGCCCACATAGCGGCGCCCATCATGGGCCCGGGGAATAATACCACCGCTCCGCCGGACCAGGTCAGCCGGGCGGCCCTTTTTGGCGGCACCACCACCCTGCTGGACTTCGCCATCCAGTGGCCGGGCATCGACATCAACCAGGCGGTCCAGGAGCGGACAAACGTTTGGCGGGGCAACTCATACGCCGATTACTCCCACCACCTGATGCTGCTGGGCGAGATACCTTCCGAGATCTTGGGGCAGCTCCACGAGCACATCGAAGACGGATTCGCCACCGTAAAGATTTTCACCACCAACATCCGGCCGCCGTCCATGACGGGAGAACCGCGGATGGTGGGTATGGGCCACCTTCACGACCTGATGGAGCAGATCCAGCGCCATAGCGCCATGTTGCTGGTCCACTCGGAAGACGACGATATGGTCCAGCATATGTATCGAAAGCTGGCCGCCGAGGAGCGCACCGAGTGGTGGAACATGCACCTGGTCCACAGCAACGAGTCCGAGGATGTTTCCTTCAGGCGGGTTTTGAAGGTGTCCGAGTGGACCGGCTCCCCGGTGTATTTCGTCCACGTCAGCGCCATGCAGGGGCTGGCGGCGATACAGGAATCCCGGGCCAAGGGGATGCCGGTGTACGGCGAGACCCTGCACAACTACTGTTGCTTCAACGCCGATAACTATAAGGAAGAGAACGGCATGAAGTATCACACCTATCCGTCGTTGAAATCGGAGGAGGACCGGCAGGCCTTGTGGAACGGCATCGTCAACGGGGGCCTGAGCACCATGGCCACCGACGAGTATTGCACCTCATGGGAAATGAAAATCTCCGGCCGCACCATATCCGACGTGACCGGCGGGCACAACGGCGCCGAGACCAGGGTGGGCATCACGTTCAGCGAAGGGGTGTCCAAACGGGGCATGTCGCTGCAGCGGTTCGTTGACGTGACCTCGGCCAACGCCGCCAAGATCATGGGTCTCTATCCCCGCAAAGGCGTCATCGCCCCCGGCAGCGACGCCGACATCATCCTCATCGACCCCAGCATCAAGAAACGGTTGGCCATGGGCGACTTCCACATCACCGACTACAGCATCTGGGAGGATTTCGAGATAGAAGGTTGGCCGGTGATGACCATCCTTCGCGGGGCGGTGGCGGTGGAAGACGGAGAGCTAAAAGCCACCCTTGGCGGCGGCCAGTTCCTGCGGCGCAAGGTAGACCCGGCGGTGGCCAACAAGCCGGTCTGTTAGGGGCCGGGGGTGGTACAAACCGGGAGACTGTTAACACTTAAACCGGGAACATAGGTAACACTCGTCCCCTCTCCGTTAGGGAGAGGGGCGGCCGAAGGCCGGTGTGAGGGTAACCCCCTAAGGAGCAAGACCCATGACCACCGAATCAAGCCAAGAACTGGAAGCGAAAAGAGAGAGGATCCGCCGGCTGATCCCCGCCGATCCCGGC
>JADFPM010000256.1 GCA_022562335.1 Chloroflexota bacterium | reverse complement strand
AAAAGACTGGCCCAAAGATATCACCAGGACCATGGCGATCAGAATCAGAGGGATGGCCAGCTTGATGTCCACCAGACGCATGATCAGTTCATCGATCCAACCGCCGTGCCATCCGGCGGTAAGGCCCAGCGCGACACCCGCCGTGCCTCCTATCCCAAGGGTCACCCCTGCCACAATGATGGATATACGGGCGCCGTAGATGATCCGGGATACGATGTCCCTTCCTAGGTGGTCGGTACCCAGGGGATGTGCCCACGACCCTCCGGGCCGGCTAACCGCGATCACCTGTGCTCCAACCTTCAACTGGCCGTCGAAGGTTATCTCGCCGGTATTCAGCTTCCGCTGGGCGTCGGAAAGTAAAATCTGTTTCTCACCCTTGGTTACGTCCAACCGCTCCACCACTATTTTCAGTTCCTCCCGCACACCCATCCACGCCGGCGGGCGATTTCTTGCCCGCAAATCGTCGTCGAGGGGGTCATGAGGCGATATCCACGGCGCGAAGATCCCGGCCACCACTACCAGCGAAAGAAGCAACACTGGGATGATGGGCAGACGCCGCGCCGCCCGCAGCCTATTAGCAACTCGAACGCGAACCGATTGGGGTACTACGATATTACCGTTAACCGTCGCTGCCATCTGGTCTTCCCCATCCACTAAGCGTATCGGATTCTGGGATCGATATAGGCGTAAAGCACATCTACGATAAATGCGGCCGTGACATACATCAGAGTGAAGACGATGACCACTCCCTGCATCAGGGGATAGTCAGAGGCGAACAAAGCCTGGACCGCCAACTGGCCAAGGCCCGGCCAAGCAAAAACGGTCTCGGTAACCAAGGAACCCGTGACCAAAGCCCCCAGGGTGACACCGGCAAAGGTCAGTGGCGGGATCAAAGCGTTGCGAAGGCCGTGTTTCAGGATCACGCCCCTCCTAGAAACCCCTTTGGCCCTGGCCAGTTTGATGTATTCCGAGTCCAGCACGTCCAGCATGGCCGACCGGACCAGACGAAGGTTGGCGGCCACGTAGAACCAGCCCAGGGTGATGGCGGGTAGCACAATGCTGTTCCAGTCTTGGCGGCCGTAGGGCGGTACCCATCCCAACCTCACGGCGAAGAAAAACATCAGCATGATGCCCAGCCAGAAGGGAGGGGCCGACTGGCCGATCAGGGAGATCAACTTGCCGAACTGGTCGAGCGCAGACCCCCGCTTCATTGCGGAAAGGATTCCCAGGGGCACTCCCACCACCACGGAGATGCTAAAGGCGAAAAAGGCCAGTTGGAAGGTGGCCGGAAGGCGGCCCACTATGACGTCCATCACCGGTCGTCCTTCTTTGAGCGACTGACCGAAATCGCCCCTCAGAGCGCCCTGAAGAAACATCCGGTACTGTTGATAATAGGGTTTGTCCAGTCCCAGGGCCGCTCCCATCCGGTCCCAGTCCTCCTGGGTGGCATAGTCATCCAAGTAGACGTGCCTGGGATCTCCGGAAACCCGGCCCATCAAGAAAATCACCAGTGAGACCGCGAGCACGGTGATCATGGAGATGACAAGCCGCTGGACTAGAAACTTCTGCATACTTCACCATCGACCAGACGCGCGGGTTCCTTCAGCGCCAGGCTGGAGGTAGTCCGGCGGAGCTATCCATTACCCTCACGTGGGATGGGGAACTTGATCCCCATCCCACGTGATCACTCAACTTGGCTTGGACTCGGCAACCGCCACCCTGCTACTGCCTGGGGCGAGCCCATTCCATGCCGTTTATTTGCCTGAGGTCACCCCGCCTCACGTGCTCAAGCCAGGGTTCCACCTTGGGACCCACGGCCCAGATGTTGTCGAAGACGTACAGTCCCGTTGCGCAAAAGGTGTTTTCGAAGCAGAACCGGGCCGCTTCCAGTTCGAATTTCTCGCGCTCCCTAGGATCGACGGCTTCCAGGGCCTTAGGCGCGAGCGCCTCCAATACCGGGTGCATCGTTCCGTAGTTGAACACGGATTTCATCATGTAATTATTCAGGCCCATGGAAGGCGACAGCCTGATGCCCACCGAGTGGCAAGTCGCCCCCTGGTAGGTACGTCCGACGATCTGGGGCCGGAAAGTGGTGTATGGGATCCTCTGGAATTTGACGTCCACTCCGATATCTTTCCACATACCGGCGATTGCCTCACAGGTCTCGACCTCAGCCGGTGCTCCGCGAATGGATGGGGTCAGGGTGATGGTGATGCCATCAGGATATCCCGCCTCTGCCAGAAGCGTTTTGGCCCGCTCCGGGTTAAATTCCCATTTCATATCGGAGGGGAACCGGTGCTCAAAGCCTGCCCAGTCCCGCTGCACCAGCGGCCGCCCGTAACCACGGAGCAAGGTATCCACCAGGAGCTGCCGGTCGATGGAAATGGACAGGGCCTCTCGGACCTTCCTCGCCTGGTCCCACTCTGGTGAGTTCACGTCCGGGTCGGCTGATACCCAGGGAAGCTCCGGACCGTAATTAGGCGCCTGGTCCGGGGTGCCGATCCCTATGTGCATCTGCCCGTAGAAGTTCAAGGCAGCTTGGCCTGCATTGGCCACCTGCATCAACTCAGCCCCCTCCACCCGTTCCACCAGGGGCAGGGAGTCCAAGGCCATGATGAAGGTATCAAGCTTTCCCGTTTGGAAGCCGGCCACCCGGGCCGATTCCTCCGGGATCTCCCAAAGGAACATCTCGGCAAAGAAGGGTGTTTTGCGCCAATGGTCCTGCACCGCTTTCAGCCGCCAGAACTCGCCGGTCTTGAACTCCAACAACTCCCAGGAGCCGGTGGCGGCGATATCGCGGTTGGCCGCCTCCACCCCCAATTCCTCCGACTGTTTCCTGCTGGTTATCCAGGCCGAATTGGACCGAGGAGAGGCGATCTGCTCCAGGATAGTGACATCGGCGAAGGGCCTGCCGGTGTCCAGCACTACGGTGTAAGGGTCCACCGCAACCAGGGACCCCTCGGGGTTGCGCCATACCTCGTTTACGGTGCCTGCTCTGGTATGCTTGGTGCTGGCGGCCACCTGTTCCATGGACCAGATCACGTCGTCGGCGGTCATCTCTCCCCAGCCCTTGTGGAACTCGACGCCTTCGCGGATATTGAAAGTCCATGTCTGGAAATCGGGGGAGATGGTCCAACTTTCGGCCAGCATTGGCTCGACGGCGCCATCGGTGGTGTTGTGCTGCCCCAGGTTTTCTGTGATGGCGGCAGCCTGGATTAAAAAGATCTGAGGCTGACCGGTGACCCCGGGATGCCCCATAAAGGGGCCCAGTTCCTTCTGGCCGACGTGGAGGACGCCCGCGGGCCGCACCACCGTTGGGGGCTCATCCGGTACCGGCGTGGCGATGACGATTATCTCCACCACCTTCTCCACCGTCACCTCGACGGGCACTTCCTTCACCACCACTCTTTCAACCACCACGGGCGTGGGGACGGTCGACGTGCCACAAGCTGTGAGCGCCAGCAAAAGGAAAGCAACTGGAGCCATCACCCATCGGCGCCAAATATGGTTTGTCTGTGTAACGTTTCTCATCGAACCATCCTCCTGTAATTAGGACCTTTAGCTCCGGCTGGAATCGCTCGTCCTGCCCTCTTGTGGGAGATTGGGGCTCGCCACTGTTTTTGGCTGAGGACGCCGCTTTGGTCGATAATCTGATGGAAGAGATCGAATATAGAGAAAAGTTGGGCTTCGATCCGGTGTGGTTGGAGGGACACCACTCGGTGTCCTCATTTGCTAGATTGGTCAAAGCATGCTGCGGGCCGCTCCTTGGAACAACATCACATCTAGTGAACACTCTGGCGGGCAGGCGGCGACAGGGCCGGATGGCACGCAGAAATAGGCCATTGGTCTCCTTTTGGAAGCGGCAACTCAGATGGCGCGGCCCAGCCGGAGACACGAATGCCACACGGCTCTACCCTAAGAGGCCGTCAGCCAGTCCTGGTTGGATTTCACCGCCGGGCGAACCTGTTCCGGTTGCCGTTGCAGGCGGCCGCTGGCAATCATGTGGCAGTGGCAATTCCGCCGGGACAGTGATGCCCATTACGCGTAGAGCGCCACCCCCCACGGCGGGGATGCCGACAGCCTATCCAC
>JADFPM010000255.1 GCA_022562335.1 Chloroflexota bacterium | reverse complement strand
ACCCGGCGGGTTCGGCGACTTTGGAGGCTTTGGAGACTTCGACGACTTTGGACCCGGCGGGTTCGGCGACTTTGGAGGCTTTGGAGACTTCGACGACTTTGGACCCGGCGGGTTCGGTGACTTTGGAGGCTTTGGAGACTTCGACGACTTTGGACCCGGCGGGTTCGGCGGCTTCGGGGACTTCAGCGGCTTTGGACCCGGTGGGTTCGGCGACTTTGATCCTCTTGGCGCAAATAACGGCTTCGGCGCCACCCGGTTCGGAGCGAACGGGTTCAATACTCCCGGGACCGGTGACTTCTCTGACTTCGGTCCTGGGAGTCTGAGTCCCGGAGACCTGGAAGGTATCGGCCTTGACGGTCCGGCTGCCGGAGACGGCGTTGGCGTTGGAGCCGGCGTGGATGAAGACGATTTCGAGCTACCAGATGATCCTGATTTTGACTAGCAGAGGTTTTTATGAGCGGCCAAATCAGGCGACGGCCGAGTTCTAGATCAACGCCCGGTTAAAACAGTGATCCCAGATCATGCTGCCGGGCCGGTGCAGGGGTAATCTCACCGCTCCTTGCCTGTGTTCCACAGGCACCCCTCGCCGGCCCGGCGCGTCTTTGATTCCCAGTTGGCCAGACCGCCGCGGTGCTGTCCATCCCTGGTCCAGGCCCGGGCCAGCCCTGCTCTTACCAGGATTTCGTCGATGCTGTTGCCATCTAGGGTATATACGTAGAACAGCCGGCGGCCTCCTGGGTCCATCCCTCTCGGCCCGCTTTCCACCCTGACCTCCCGTCCGGCCAGCCCCCGAAACCCTATACTTGCTTCACGGAAACATGGCATGCCGCGTTCCGGCGTGTCGATTCCGAACAGCCTGACCGTCCCTATGGGACTGACAAAGGTGTCCCCATCGATCACTCTGGTGACTGTCATCACCGGACAATCGGGGCAGCGAATGGTGGTTGGGTATTCTTGGACCGCCGGAGGCCCGGCGCATGAAGCCAGCGTAACCGTCAAGGAACATAGTATGAACAATGGGAGCCACAAATCCTTTTGGATCCTCCCCCAACCTTCATGCCGTGGCATCGGCGCCATCAGACGATGTGCTCAACACGCCATCGATGGCCGGTAAAGCGGGTATTCCGGCCGAGCCACTTACCTGATCCGCGCCTGCGGACGGGCACCGCCCAGGGGTTCGTGGCATGTGGCGTGGCTGTGATGTAAACTATAGCCAATCCACCGGCCGTCACGGCCGAGCCCATACAAGTTCTAACACCGGTTATTGTAAGATATACAGGATGTGGTTCTCGGGACATCGTTCCCGCCGTTTTTGACCGTGGGTGAGATTTAGGAGTGGTGCTCCATGGCTGACGAGCTAATAAAATTTGACAGCAAGCCCGAAGCTCAGTACATGATAGCGGGCTGGCGGCGCCAATGGTCCAATGGAGGGTCTATTTCAGGCAGGCTGCCCCGTTACCTTATCGAGAAGCTGGGGGCCAAGCGTATCGCATCCATGGGCGAGGAAGTGTCCAACCTATGCTATCCGTTTCAAGTGGCCGGCACCCACGATTCCTTCCGTCCCGTCGCTGCTTACCAGGATGGCCTGCCCAGCGACCCCATGCACCGGGAAAATTATTTCTACGATGCGGGCAATGGGCTGATCATTTTCTTGGGTGAAGAACCCTGGTCGCGCATTGACCTCTACGGCCAAGCTTTTTTCCAAGCGGTGAAAGAAATGGGAATAAAGCAGACCGTGGCCGTGGAAGGCGTCAACGGTCCCGTGCCGCCGGACCTGGAAAGGCGCGTGACCTGTGTGTACAGCAAGGCCGAGATGAAAGAAGACCTGGAAAAATATGGGCTCCAGTTTTCCAGCTATGGCAGCGAGAGCAGGCGCGGACCGACCATCGCCATGGCCCTGGTGACCCTGGCCCACTACCATTATCCCGACGTGGAGATGGTCCGTTTTGGTTCCATGGCGCCCATGTATCCTTTTCTGGCCTCCAACAACGAGCCCTTGGGCATCACCCGCGACCACCGTTCCTTCTACGACATCATGAGGCGGGTCAGATCGATGTTCAAACTGGATATCGACCTTTCTGAGTTGGAGACCCTGGGTATGTCCGAGTCTCGGGACCTCCAAGAGAAACTGGAACGGATAAGCTCTTCCAACCCTGAAGCCAAAGAGGTCATCGACCGCGTCAGGGCCGATTACAAGTTTACGCCTTTCGAGGAGATCGTTGAGTTGGACCCAGCTCTGGACAAAACGCTGGAGGACATCCTGCGCAACATTCAAGAATAGATGTTGATACGCCCCGGTCCCCGGTGAAGGGACTTTGGATTAACTAGCTAAAACGATGGCCCTGGATTGCCCAGGGCCATCGCCACGCCCGGCAGGTAAAATCCTTAACGAGGAACCCATGTCAGAATCGTTTCCCCGGCTCAGACCGCTGAATGTCCAATGGACGGAATGGGAAGGCCGCCCAATGGTTTCCTTGCAAGACCCTCTGCGATTGGGAGGCGACGGCATTTTGGTTCCCCAGGCCGTGGCTCCCTTATTGGCCCTGTGCGACGGCACCAGGAGCCTGGATGATCTGCGCACCGGCTATTTGCTGCGCACCGGGGTCACCCTCAGCCCGGACCAGGTGGGATCGCTGATCCATGCCCTGGATGAAGCGTGTATGTTGGATAATCATCGCTACAACCAGGCCTTGGGCCAAGCGATGGAGACGTACCGCTCCGGTCCATACCGTTCGCCGGCGTTGGCTGGTGGAGGATATCCGCGGGACCCCGGCCAATTACAGGAAACCATGGACGATTATTTCCGGCGCGCCGGAGACATTGATGGATCCGGAGCCCAGCGCGACGCCTCCGGAGTCCAGGGCGCCGGTTTTGAGGAACAAAGCGATGGCGCCCGATTTGTTGGATTGATCACTCCCCACATCGATTATCACAGGGGGTGGCGCACTTACGCCGAAGTCTGGGGCCGCATGGCGCATGCGGTGGAAGCGGCCGAACTGATCATCCTGTTGGGCACCGACCATGCGGGCCATCCCGGCAGCATCAGCCTCACCAAGCAGAGCTATGCCACGCCCTGGGGCAAGTTGCCCACGGACCCGGACTTGGTGGAGCGATTAGCGGATATCCTAGGCGAAGACCAGGCTTTCTCCCAGGAAGCCCACCACATCGGTGAACACTCCATAGAGCTGGCATCGGTGTGGCTGCATCACGTGAACGGAGGCAAGCCCAAGACCGTTTTGCCGGTGCTTTGCGGCGGGCCGGAACCATATATCCAAGCCACCAACGGGGAATCTAAAAACGGCCTGGCTGCCAAGGTGTGGCGGGTGGTGGAACTGCTGAAGGGGGTGGTTGCCAGCAGGCCGGCCTTGGTGGTGGCCGCAGCCGATCTCAGCCACGTGGGTCCCACGTTCGGCGACCCGGCGCCCATTGACGCGGCGGGCAAGGGGAGGGTGCGCGCTTCCGATCAGAAATGGCTGGAGGCGGCGTGCTCCGGGAACAGCGATACCCTACGGGATCACATACTTGAGCACGGGGACCCCACCCGCATCTGCGGCGCAGCGCCCGTGTATCTGATGGCCGCCATTTTGGGAGACGCCCGGGGCCGGGTGGTCCATTACGACCAATGCCCCGCCGACGACGATTTTGGCTCTCTGGTGTCCATCGCCGGAGTGGTGTACAGCCGGTGAGGTTGCCCCAAAACCTCGTTGGCCAATTCCCCGTAAATCGGGATCTTTGCCAGGGCGCTCAAGGGCTTAAAGTTTGGTCAGTTTGGTAAACCGGCCCCCGATGAGCCATTCGGCGACGTAAATGTTGCCATGGGCGTCTACGGCCATGCCGTGGGGGCTGTTGAATCTTCCCGGCTCCAACAGCCGGGTGGCCACGATCTCCCCGGCGTCGTTCTTATTATTGGGCCAGCCGTCCACGCCGCACACCGCCTCGTTTTCGCCCAGGTAGCAGATGAGATCGTCCTTACCGTCCAGCACGGTTAGGCGGGCCCGCAGCTCCGCTATCACCATCAGATCGCCGTGGGTCACAAACCCACTGGGACTGGATAGAAAGTCGTCGCCAAACACCCTTTTGAACCGTCCCTCCAGATCATAGACCTGTACCC
>JADFPM010000254.1 GCA_022562335.1 Chloroflexota bacterium | reverse complement strand
GAAATTATTCTCCCAGGCGCGGGCATCGCCCGGGTTGATGCAGTGCCTGTCCAGCCGGGTGGTAATGTTGACTTTAACCCAACTAAGCGGGCGTGCCCCGACCGTTGAAGAGAACCAGGCGTTGATCACTTGCTTCGCCGGTGAGCAGGCCAGCGTCTCCAGTATGGCAGCTAAAGTTGACACTGCCGCCGCTGCGCCGACGCTGTTGGAGCAGGCTTTGGAATCCCCTGGGTTGATGTGGTGCCTGGCCGGCAATATGGGGATGGAGAGTCTATTACAGTTGGACGGCCGTGAGCCTACCGCCAGGGAGAGAATGGTCGTTCAGATGTGCCTCTTCGACAAGCAAGAGATTGCGATGTGGGATGCAGAATGGCCAAAGAGGGTTGATGCGGCGTTCACACCGGCGCAATGCGGGAGTCCTCCAACGACCGGTTACCCGGCTTCCTACTACGGCGGTCCGCTGATCGATTCCCATCTTCATATACCCCAGCTTCCCGATGATGCCCCCGGAGGTATTGATGACGGTTATCAAGCGCCTCGCGGGTCGGAGTCTGATCTTTACGACGCCATCGCCGAGGAGGACCGCCCTCTTCTCGGAAGGACGGTGAATATCAATAGAATAGCTTGCGCCCTGAAATACGAGGGAACTACAAAGGCATTTGCTTTCTTTCCCACATTCCCGGAAATAACCAGCCCTGCCATAGATGTCGCCTATCGTACCGTGGAGGAGTATCCGTCGTTATTCGTTCCTTTCATACAGGCTTCCGCCAACGGGGTCTCCACGCTGGAAGGCACGTCGCTGGAGGTGATGCTCGGAGTGCGCCCGGACTTTTTCTTCGGGTTTGGGGAGGTTGGAGATTCCCCGACGGAACCGATAAACCCGCCTCCCGATTCTGATATCTACACGGGGGACTTTGAAGTGGCCAGGGATCACGGCCTGGTGGTGTATTACCACACCGGAGTAGACCACCAGGAGAACATGGCCAGGGCGCTGGCCCGGTTTCCAGAGGTCACGTTCATCGTTCACGGGGATTTTGTCCGGCCGCATATCGTCGATTTGATGGACCGGTATCCGAACATCTACTTCACCTTCAACGATATTTTCGAAGAGATCATTCCCCAATTCAGATTTGGGGCGAAACAGGATTTCATATCCCTGATGAGTGAAGATTGGGACACTTTGCTCGACCAGGCAGTCGCTTTGTACCGGCCGATGATCGAGGCCCACCCTGACAGATTCATGTGGGGCACCGACCGGGGAGACATAGTCTGGCATTACGATGAAGACCTGGGTCGGTTGATCGCAGATTATGGGCGCGCCTTCATCGGCAGATTCGACCCGGAGATTCGGGAAATGATCGCCTATAAAAACGCTGAACTGATCATTGCGAACCACCAGAGGTAGGCCCGGTCTGTCGCCAGGGTCAATGAACCGGGGGTGGATAGCGAGTGGCCTGGTCCGCCATTTGGGTCAGGCCAGGCGGACCTTTTTGGTGAAGTCGTAGGTTGGGTCGATGTTCGAGTCGAACCGCCAGATAGCCCGGTCCTTGGGAAATTCACCGGCGCGGACCCGCTCCATGAAGTCCAGGATCCGCTCCCAAACCAGCTCGGTTTCCCTGGGCCGGTAGCGTCCGGGCATGGTGGAGTTCATCCAGCCGTGGGGCATGTCCCGGAACAGCTTGAACTCGTAGCTCTTTCTATTGGCTTCCAAAACACCACGTAAACGCGCCACGTTGTCTATCGACACCACAAAATCATCTTCACCCCAGATACCCAGCACCGGGGCGGTGATCCTGGCCAGGATGTCCTCGTAAGGCTCGCTCCTGGTCTCGTTTAGCTCCCATTCCCTATCCTGCGCTCCTCCGTAGACCACGATATTGGCGGCCACTTCGGACCGGACGCTGTTCAATAGCAGGGGATAAGCCCCGCTCTGGCAGACACCCATGGCGGCGATGCGGCTGGCATCGACCATCGGGTGATCCAGCAGAAAGTCCAAGCTATCGCCCATGTAAGACACGATGTCCCCGTCGGAGAGGGGCACCGATATGTCTCCCCGGTTCAGCGCTTCTTTGTCGCCGTCCCAACGGGAGAACAGATCGGGGGCCACGGCCACGTATCCCGAGGCGGCAAACTTGGCGGTCAGGTCCAAAGTGTGCTGCACCAAGCCATACCGTTCGTGGCCCAGGATGACCGCCCCATATGGAGCGGTCCCTTTTTCGGGAATGGCCAGAAAGGCGCTGACCCGGTCGCCGAAGGTCACCGTTGAGGTTAACGCGCCGGGGTAGGCAGGTTGCTGCATGGGCTCACCTGTTGTGGAGGGATGGATGAAGATGCCGGGGCTGGTTGGGGGTGGTTCGTGGGTGAATGCTTTGGCAACGCGGGAATGGGCATTGCGTTTTCACCCCCATCCTAACCTTCCCCCGTGAAGGGGGAAGGGATAAGTCCTCTCCCCCTTCACGGGGGAGAGTTAGAGTGGGGGTCGTTCGTCACCTTTAAGATTTACGCTGACATAGAGACCTGTCCCACAACCATGTTTGATCCAAGGGCCAGGCGCTATTTGGCGTCCTTCTGGGCCCGCCACGATGCCATGTACTCCAGGACCTCGCCCAGGGGCAAGACGTCGGCGTATTTCTGGTTCATGTCGAACAGGTTGATGGCGTGGGTGGCCTGGTGGCGGTCGAACACACACTCCTCAACCACCATCATGCGGTACCGGTAGGTGCAGCCGTCCACCACGCTGGCCCGGACACAGCCGCTGGTGCTCTCGCCGCAGGTGATGATGGTGTCGATGCCCAGTTGGGTCAGGTGGCCCACCAAAGGCGTCCCCCAAAAAGCGCTGGGAGAAGACTTGAGCAGCACCGGCTCTCCGGGCAAGGGCGCCACCTCGTCGATGATGTCGGCTTTTCGGTTGCGCCGGTCCTGGGCTTCGGGACTGTTGTCGGCCGGGCGGGTCGAGGGCCTGACGGCGCTCCAGCCCTTCAGCCCTTCCTGTTCCAGGCTGGTCATGTGGATGATGGGTATCCTGGCGTCCCTGGCCCCTTGCAGCAATGTCTGGATGTGGGGCACGGCATCCCAGGCGTCCAATCCACAAGAACTGGGCCAGTCTGCCGTCGCGTCCAGCAGGTGTTGCGGGTGGTCGCCGAACACCCACCGGTAGAGGTCTATGAGGAGCAGCGCCGGATTCTCTCCGAACCCGATGCGGCTATGGCCGGTCATCGCCAGGTGCGCTTTATCCTGTTCGGTCAGATAGGGGTCCCAAACGCGTTCGGCCATCGGATACCTCCCCGGTGCTTATTATTCGCCGTGTGCTGGTAGTGATTGGCGTGAATCTAACACCGGCTCTGGGCCGCCGTCAACGGCCCATGCCGGTCCGATGTTGCCAGCGGGTCCTGCCTATGGCAAAATCCAGCTTTAACCGTACTTCAATAGCCTGGGCAAAATAAGAGGGGTTGGCCATGAGCGGCATCAAGGCTCTTTCCTGGAACGTCAACGGACTGCGCGCCGTCCATCGCAAGGGCTTCCTGGACTGGTTCGCCGAGGAAGACCCGGACATCCTATGCCTCCAGGAAACCAAGCTCAACGAGGACCAGATACCTCCCGAGGTGCTGGAGGTGGCCGGATATCATAAGTTCTTCTCGTCGGCGGAAAGGAAGGGATACAGCGGCGTCGCGTTATTCACCAAGCCGGAGCCCCAGTCGGTATCCCACGGCTTCGGCATTCCCGAGTTCGACAATGAAGGCCGGATATTGATCGCCGATTACGGCGAATTCGTCTTGTTCAACATATACTTCCCCAACGGGCGGTCCCGGGCAGACCGGCTGAAGTACAAGATGGATTTCTATGACGCGTTTCTGGAGTTCGCCGAACGCACCCGTCAGCAGGGCAAGAATATCGTCGTGTGCGGCGACCTGAACACCGCCCATAAAGAGATCGACCTGGCCAGGCCCAAGGCCAACGAAAAAGTGTCTGGGTTTTTACCCGAGGAACGGGCCTGGATCGACCAACTGGTGGCCAAGGGATACGTGGACACCCTGCGGATCTTCAACGACCGGCCGGAGCAATACAGTTATTGGGACCAGATGAGCAAGGCCAGGGACCGGAACATCGGTTGGC
>JADFPM010000253.1 GCA_022562335.1 Chloroflexota bacterium | reverse complement strand
ATGTGGAAGTGCTCGGCACCAATCCGGGTACTTGGGTGTTCCACTGCCACGTGATCTCCCACGTCACCAACCGGGGGGTATACCCGGGGGGGATGCTGATTGCCCTTGACTACGAGGACCATACATCCTTCTTTGAGGAGCAGGCAGCGGCCGAATAAACCAAACGCCGCAGCGGCGGCAACCCCCGTGTCACCCGGCGGGCGCCCCGATAAGAAGGGGCACCCGCCGTTTCGTTTTGGACGTTCTTGCGTTGCATTTAGGTTGTCCAGTTCGAGACAGGGCCGTCCCAATTCGCCGGGCTGGTTAACACCGAGCCCGTGACATGGATTCACCGCCGAGGACTGGTTCGTCTCTGCCGCCCGTAGGTGTTTTGGCGTCCCGCTGCAACGTCTCTGAGTAGGTGGCCGCCGATGGGCTTGCATCAGCGGGCGGCCCGGAAATGGAGCGCTGGCCAAGCCATTAGTTGCTTTTGCTCTTGGCTAGTTATCCCGGCAGGTGTCGAAGCTGCGGTCCGCCGGAAATGTGCCGGCTGCTCTGCCGCCCGGCTCCCAGGTTTTGCCTGATCAGAGGTGCGGTGCAGGGATCGAGAATCCCGAAGGAGCCGGCTGGGGACAATCTGTAAATTCAAACGAATGGTGTGATGCAAATGCATCAAATGGCCCGCCAACTTTGGGCCGTGTTACTAGGCATTGACAGTCCATCTGGACGTTATCTGGTAAGGGGCTATGTGATAATTTTCACAAGTAGGAGTCACAAGTAAGGAGGACCCCATGAAAGCCTGGAAACGGTTCCTGATCTTTGTTGCATTAATCGGCGTTGTTGCTTTGCTGGGCGCCGCCTGTGGAGGTGGGGATTCGACCGATAACGTTCAGGTGGAAGTTGACGGCGACACCATTGCAGTGAATGAACTGGACGCCCGCGCCGTCGAAGGGGCGACCTACGTGGCTAACGCGGCCGACATCGTTTCAGCCGTAGATTGGGACTCCATGCTGACGGTGAGAGTGGACATGTCCGATTTTATTTTCACCCCGGAATCTCTCACCCTAGAGGCAGGCCAGCCATACAAGCTGGAGTTAGTCAACGTAGGGGCCACGAAACACTACTTCACCGCTGAAGGGTTTTACCAGTCGGTGGCCTTCCGCAAGGCCCAGACCTCGGAGGGGGAATTCAAAGCTCCTTACTTCAAGGCGATAGAGGTCTTTCCCGGAAATCAGGTCGACCTGTACTTCGTACCTTTGATCAAAGGCGTCTTCGGTTCACTCTGCACGATAGATGGGCACGAAGAGGCGGGAATGCTGGGCACCATCATCGTGACCGGCGACCTGCCAGCCTCGTTACCATCACCGGTCATGGCTGCGGTAGCGGAGGGTAACTGGGTCCAAAACGCTGCTGATTTGGTCTCAGATGCCGACTGGGACGCCATGCTGACCGTGAGAGTGGACATGTCCGATTTCACCTTCACCCCGGAAGCTCTCACCTTAAAGGCGGGCCAGCCCTACAAGCTGGAGATAGTCAACACTGGAACGGTGAAGCACTACTTCACCGCCGGGGAGTTCTACCAGACTGCGGCCTTCCGCAAAGCGCAGGATAACTCCGGCGAGATAAAGGCGCCTTACTTCAAAGCGGTGGAGGTTTTTCCCGGCGAGCAAGCCGACCTATACCTGATTCCCACGAAGGCGGACACTTACAGGTCGGTCTGCACCATAACCGGTCACGAGGATGCGGGAATGCACGGGACCATCGTCGTGGAGGCTTCCAACTAGGTCCGCCAACCCCACTTTCGGGACCTTAGGAATCGAAAAAAGCCGCCCGGAGACTTTATCCGGGCGGCTTTTGTAGTCAGAAGGCCAAACCGTCGATAGGCACTGCTGTTGCTTGGTGGGCCCGGCAGGTGTCGAACCCTTGACCCCTCGATATGAGCGGGCTGCTCTGCCGATGAGTTACGGACCCGTATTCCCAGCATATGCCTGATTTGAGGTCCAGTGGCGAGGATCGAGGCTCCCAGAGGAGTTGGCTCCGGGCCGGAATTTAAAATCATGCGGCTGGGCAGTGCAAACGCGTCGAATGGCCCGCCAACCTTGGGGCTGATTACTAGATGATCACAGGCCATCTGGACGTTATGTGACCATGTACGAGTATGCGATGTTTTTCACAGGTGGTATTCACGAGTAAGGAGGACGCCATGAACGCCTGGAAACGGTTCCTGGTCTTCATCAGCCTAGCTGGGGTTGCCGCATTATTGGGCGCCGCCTGCTCGGATGGTTTTTCGGCCGGCAATCCAACCGGTCCAGACGATCTAGAACGCGTGACCCAGACACTTGTCGCTCCTCCCTTTTTACCGGAGCATGACCAGGTTGCGGTTGGCGGGCCCAAGGTCGTGCAAGTGCGCTTGGTGATCGAGGAGAAACTCATCGAGATAGACCCCGATGGCGCCAAGGTCTGGGCCCTTACCTTCAACGGAGGCGTGCCTGGCCCCATCATAGTGGTGCACCAAGACGACTATGTTGAGTTGACGCTGGTGAATCCGGAGACCAACACGCTTATGCACAATATCGACTTTCACGCGGCGACCGGGGCCCTGGGCGGCGCCGGACTCACCCAGGTGAACCCGGGGGAAGAGGTTGTTTTGCGTTTCAAGGCCACCAAGCCGGGTGTGTTCGTGTATCACTGTGCGCCGGGCGGCGTGATGATACCGTGGCACGTCGTTTCGGGGATGAACGGGGCCATCATGGTGCTGCCCAGGGATGGCTTGAAAGACGAAGAAGGCAACCTGGTCGAATACGACAAAGCCTACTACATCGGCGAGCAGGATTATTACATCCCCAAAGACGCCGATGGGAATTACAAAGAGTACGCGGCCGCCATCGAAGGTTTCGGCGATACCCTTGAGGTCATGAAGACGCTGACGCCCACCCACGTCGTGTTCAACGGGGCGGTGGGCGCGCTGACCGGCGACCGGGCGCTGACGGCGGATGTGGGAGACAAAGTATTGTTCATCCACTCCCAGGCCAACCGGGACTCCCGTCCCCACCTGATCGGCGGGCATGGCGACCTTGTCTGGAGAGGTGGGTCCTTCGGGGACAAACCGGCGACGGATCTTGAGACCTGGTTCGTTCCCGGCGGTTCCGCCGTGGCCATGCTCTATGAGTTCAAGCAACCCGGCCTGTACGTATATCTCAGCCACAACCTGATAGAGGCCATCATGCTGGGCGCAGCGGCCCACGTGAACGTGGAGGGAGATTGGGACGACAACCTGATGGAGCAGGTCCAGGCGCCGAGGGCCATACCCTGAGGCCGCGAAGCCGCATCAGAGCGCTCATAGACAGATATGCCGGCCCGGGCGCCCCGTGAACTGAAAGGACGGCTGGCCGGGCCGAAGACCAAAAAGAAGGCCGAGCAGGAAGCCGGAGTCACCTTTCAGGGAGCATAGGATAGGGGCTCAAAGCGGAATCAGTCCTGGCTGGCTTCATCCACGATGACGGCCGTATCGATTTCCGACAACGCTTGCTCCAGGTCCAGGAAAATGATCAACCGGGTTGGCAGTTTGACTATGCCGATCAGGAAATCAGAGCCGGGGGTGGTGATGACTGACGAAGGCGCTTCCACTGCGTCCGCGGAGATTCGCAGCACTTCGTTGACCGCGTCGACCACTACGCCGATGTCTTGGCCGGCAATGTCCACTACCACGATGCGGGTGGACATGGTCGCATCTTCTGCGTCAAAGCCAAAGAGCTTGCGCAGGTCCACCACGGGAATGACTCTGCCCCGCAGGTCGATAACACCTTTGACAAACTCAGGTGTCCGGGGCACCTGGGTGATGTCCTGCATTCGAATGATTTCCCGGACCGAACTGATGTCCACTCCGTAGGCTTCTGTAGCCAGGTCGAAGACCACCAGTTGCCTTTCGGTTGCCAATGTTCCCAGGGTCATCGAGTTGCCTCCCCGTTTGAATGGGCCCCACCCTCTTATGACTCTGCAGCCGTGAGGGATATATCCATGTTAGTGGTGAGCAATTTAGCGTGAAAGGGTGCCAACCCATCCAACGCCGGTTCAAGGCTTCGGCGCTACGAATGAGGTTGTGAAGACCCTATCGCCCGCCCAGGTGAACGTGGAGGGAGATTGG
>JADFPM010000252.1 GCA_022562335.1 Chloroflexota bacterium | reverse complement strand
TCCCCGGCATCCAGACCGCTCCGCCGCTGGACTCCAGTCCCCAGACCACATACCCACCCAGATCCCCTACGCCGCCCGCTTCCGTTGCCATTGACGAATCGTCACCGGTGCTGACGGCTCCAGGATTCCGATTGGAGCTTTTCCTTCCCAACGATAAACCCCTGGTAGCCAAACCCTTAGGATCGCCGGCCACTATAACACCGTCGCAGGCACCGTCGTAGGCGCCGTCTCAGGATTTGCCGCGCCCGGCGCCACCGTCAGCGTCAATGGCTTCCTAGCTTTGCCCGCAGCGGACGGCCGGTTTTCGGTGGAGCTGCCACCGGGCCCACCGGAAAACCCGGTGTTGGTCGAAATCGTCGCCAGCACGGCGGCAGGCGGGCGGGCTTGGATATTCACGGCGGCGCTACCAACTGGGGATGGGATCACGGCTTGGATCGGCACCGTGGCGAAGGTATCCGGCGGCCACCCCAGTACCGTTGGGGGAGAGACCGGTATATCGTTGATGACCGGGGAAGGCCTGGTGGAATTGACCTCCACTCCGGCGACGGTGGTGCACATACCCGGCCAGCTTAACCGGGGCCAAACCAACCGAAACGGTGATGAACCTCCGGTCCCATCGGTCAAGGACATTGCCGTAGGGGACCGCGCCGCCATATCGGCCACCGGCGGGCGGATCTTACATCTTGTGGTGCTGCCCAAGCGTCCGATCAACACCCTGCATTTCTCAGGGGTGGTTTTGCCTCCAACGGCAGCCTCCCCGGCTGACGCATGGATCACCCTGCGGGACAGGCAAGGCAACCAGGTATCGGCGGCCTTATCGCCCGCGGTCACGAAGCCACCGCCGGGATCGCTGGTCACCGCTATCTTGGCCCGGCCATCCGGCGGACAACTGCGGATCACTGGTTTGGAATCCGCCGGCAGCAGTTTGGGCCGGGTATCCGCAGCGCTGGAACTGGCTCGGGACGCCGGCGACACAGCAGCGGTAGCTGGATTATTACGCGGACTGGCCGTGACCGCCAACCGAAACCTGACCTTGCTGAACCAAGCCTCCAGCACCTCAGCGGCGACTATGGCCGGTATGGCGCGGGAAGAGATGGCGGTCTTGCAAGATTCCTATAACCAAACGCTGGTCCGGTTTGAAGGCAATTCCGTCTTATTGCAGGCCGAGGGCATAATCACCTCTCTGGGCCCGCAAGATCCGCAGGGGCGGAAAATGATCGTCGAATCCGATTCGGGGACCTGGGAACTGTCCCTGAATCCCCAGACCGCCGTTTGGCTCATCCCCGCCGGGACGCCTCCCCAAGTGTTGAGTGGATGGCTCAACCGGTTTGCCGGCGTCCTGGCTTACTCCGGCGAATACGGCGGGTCCGGTATCGGCATCGATCGGCTGGACCTGGGACGCCGGGTGATCGCGGCCTACGATCCTGAGACCCTTGAGGTGGCAAGGATGGCGGCGTTGGCATTCCCCCGGCTGGAGGATGATCTGGCCCGGTCGCTGTTTCCTCTGGCCCGAAAGGGAGAGATCGTTGGCAAAGTGAACCTTTTGGACCTGGAAGGGCCGGCCCGCAGCGTCTATTTACAGGACCAGGCCACCGGCGGCACGGTGATCTTCTCCGCCGCCCCGGAAAGCCAGATTTTGATCAACGGACTACCGGGGCCGCTGGGGCCCGGCATCGTCGGGCAGACGGTTTCCATCCTTTTCGAGCCGGATTCCGGGGAGATCATCGAGATGTCGGCCCTGGATCTGGCGCCTGGACTGGACTCGGTATCTGGAGTCGTCAGCAGTTTTGTGTCCAAGACGTTCCCCGGCAACGTCACCATCATGACTTTACCTGGGGAGTCGACAGCATTCACCCACGACCAGGACACGGTCATCCGGCGGGACGGGCGGCGAATCTCGGTCAACGACGTGCGGTTGGGTGACCTGGTGCGGCCCGATACCCGGTTTCGTACGCCCACGTCCGCCCGTCCCGGCGATGGAGGACCAGTTCTAAAATACCTGAGTTTGAAAAGTCCCAGACCCACGAGTGTTTCCGGGACCGTGAGAGGCCTCGTCCTTCCGCTCGACGGAAACGCCAGGATAACGTTGATCACCGACGGCTTGGACGTGCTTACCCTGGCGGTCACCGCGGATACCGGGATCACCAGGTTGGAAATCGAGATTCAAATCAACTCTTTGCGCATTGGAGACCGGATCAAACTGGCGGACTACGACCCCATCAAACGGGAATTGATCCAACTCGATTTGGCCGCCACAACCCCATGAACTGTTACAAGGTTGGCGAGGGATGACTGGAGGATCATCCAGGACCGCCCGTTGCCGGGCGGATTTCAGATGGGAAGACATTCACCCTGCCGTAAACACCGTCGTAACCGGGCTCCACCTCGACCTCGCCGGACCTGGCGTGCAACACCCCCAGGGCTAATCGTTCACCACCGGCCCGGGCTAATTCACCATAGGGCGCTTGGCTAAGGGCCCTGAGTTCGCTTCCCAATTCCCCCACCAAACGACGGTACTCATTTTGGACCCGCTTGCTGGCGGTCCCGACTCCCGTGGCCTGGGAGATGATCTCCACCAGCGGAACCAGCCTCATGAAAGGCGGTCTCCCCAAGGGCGAGGAGACCAGGCCGCCGGTGCTTGCCCCTTCTTCTGCAACCCATTCCGATGCCGTATCACCTTCTGAAAGGGTAGCCACCCGGTGCAAAACTCCCAGGGTCATGGACTTCCCGCATACCGGGCAACGCCCGCCGGAGGTTAAAGTCTCCCGGACCCCGCGGCTGACCCCGCACTTACGATGGCCGCTGAAATGATATTTCCCCTCCTGGGGGTAAAATTCCACGGTATAGGCGACCCCCTGGCATTCCAGGGCTTGGGCCAATCCCCCATAACTCAGCTCACCCTGGAAAACGGTGACTTCCCGGCCCATCTTGGCCAAAGAGTGGGCGTCGGAGAAAGAGACTATGGTTCTTCCGGCCAGGCCGGGAATCATCCAGTTCATGGCTGGATCGCTGGATAGGCCGGTTTCTACCGCATGGATGTGGGGCGCCATGTCCAGGAAACATTCTTCCAAGGAGTCAAACCCCGATTTGGACCCCAAAAGCCCGTACCAAGGCGTCCAGATGTGGGCCGGAATCACCATGCACCGGGGATCGGTTTCCAGGGTCAGATCCACCAGGTCCCGGGCGGATAATCCCAGGACCGGACGGCCATCAGAGGCCAGGTTCCCGTAATGGGCCAGCTTTCCGTTCAACGCCTCCACGGTGGCCAGGTCCGGAGCAAACACCAGCAGATGAACGCGCCGGTGCCGGTCATCCTGGCGATAGATGCAGCTCACCTCGGTCCCAAGGACGAATTTAACTCCATCGAATCCGAAAAGGCCGGTCCCGTCCTCCACCAATCCCCGGCGCAACTCCTCCAGCCACAGGGGATGGGTGAAGTCGGCGCTGGACAAAAGGTCAATCCCTTTTATCTTGGCCCAGGAAGCCAGGTTTACCAAAGAAAGTTGTTTGCTGGTGGCGTAGGCGTATCGTGAGTGCAGATGCAGGTCGGCGGTGTAGGTCTGGGTGGGCTGGTTAAGCATGGCCCAGTCTAGCACAGGCAGGGGACCCCAACGGCCGCCACCGGGTAATCTAAGCGCCCGGAGCCGGGTGTCGAAAAGGTCATTCTGCGAACGACCGCTTGACCGCCGGAAACGCTACATCTATCCTGTAGACCGGAGGATGAATTATGACTACCAGTATTACCTCAGTGAAACAGTTGAGTCCCATTTCCGACCGAGTGGTAATTCGTCCCATTGACGAAGCCAAGGTTACCAAAGGCGGAATAATCCTGCCCGACACCGTCCAAGAACGGCCTCTGGAGGGCGAAGTGGTGGCCTCCGGACCGGGACGGCGCCTGGACAACGGGAAGCTGCTGGAAATGGACCTTAAGACCGGAGACAAGGTCATCTATTCAAAATTTTCCGGAACCGAATTCACGGTGGACGGCGAAGACCTGTTGATCATGGCGGCCGGCGACGTTCTGGCCAAAATCTCTTAAACGAATAATCACAGTCGCAGCAGGAGGAACCCCGGAATGCCAGCAAAGGAAATAATCAAGGATGAAGAGGCCCAACAAGC
>JADFPM010000017.1 GCA_022562335.1 Chloroflexota bacterium | reverse complement strand
CGCCCCCTTCGGTCACACACACAACCGCGGGAAGGGGGCATTCGATGACCTGATATCCCTGGTCGATGACACGCTCCGCCCGGATCTTTTTGGCGGCCAGGTCCCAGTCCAACCGGCGCACCGGCGCCACATGGGGCATGGACATAAGTTCTGCGATGCCGGGGCCCACTTGGCCGGTCTCCGCGTCGGCGCTGTTTCGTCCGCAAAGGATCAGGTCCGGCTCTTCCCGCCGCAACGCCATGGACAGCGCGCGGGCGGTGGCCAAGGTGTCGGAACCAGCCAGGGCCCGGTCTGTGAGCAGCACCGCTCGGTCGGCGCCCAAGGCCAGGCACTCCAAGAGCCCTTCCCTAGCTTGAGGAGGCCCCATGGAAATGACCACCACCTCATCTTCTGGTCCCCGCTTGAGTTCCACGGCCCTCACCAGGGCCAACAGGTCGAAGGGATTGACCTCTGAAGGGACGCCTTCCCGGACGATGGTCTTTTGCTCATAGTCGAACTTGATCCTGGCGATCACGGGGACGTACTTGACACAGACCGCGATTTTCATTGTATTGGTATCCCCTAAATTGATGATTATTGAGGGCGGCGTTGAACCACCGGTAAGGCCATCCCAGATTTGAGCCCAGTCTCTTTTGAATGTCCGAAGCAGTCAACTCCCGTTCGTGGTGAGCTCGTCGAACCACCTGTCTACCCTTCGACTGGCTCAGGGCGAACGGAGGACGCGCGGCTTGCCATAAAAATCGAGGGCCTCCGGGCGTTGGCCGGTCACCGGTTATTCTACGTTGATGCTCTGTTGCACTTTAGCCGTCAGCCGCTCCAGGCTGGGACTGGCGGCCACCGGGTAATGGGGCGGATTGGTCAGCGACTTGAACCGTTGGTCCAGGCGGCCGAAATCCTGATTGAATCTCTCCCTTATCTCATCCAGCGAGGGACTGGGCGCGGTTCGGGAACCTCCAGCCATCACCTCTTCCAATAGCCGCGTACCGCCCACCGGTTCCTCGTCCTCAGTGCCAATGACGTCTCTGGAGAACATCCCGCCGGTGTCCATCAGGCGGAACACCTGCTTGGCCCCCGGCCGGTAGGCTTTGCCTTCGCTCAATTTCATCACCGGGCGTCCGTCGTAACAGACCAGTTTATAGGCCATGTCCGACCACGGAGCGTCGGCGGATACCCCCGCCTTGGTACCCACTCCAAACAGGTCTATGGGCGCGCCCGCCCCCACCAGGGTTTCCAGCTCGAATTCGTCCAAACCGCCGCTGGCCAGGATCTTGACGTGGTCCAGACCCGCCAGGTCGAACATCCTTCGGACCTGGCGGCTCAAAGAGTCGAAATCCCCCGAGTCCAGCCGCACCGCCACGAGCCGGTGGCCTTGTTTTTCCATATTTTTGGCCACCCGGACCGCCTTTTCCGCCCCCTCCATGGTGTCGTAGGTATCCAATAGCAATATGGTCCGGCCCGGGAACGTATCGGCATAGACCTGGAATGCCTCTTCTTCGGAGATGAAGCTGGATATGAAGGAATGGGCCATGGTGCCGGCCGGTGGGATACCGTACCGTTGGGCCGCCAAAACGTTGCTGGTGGACTGAAACCCCGCCAGGTAGCTGCTGCGAGCCATCTTCATGGCGGCATCGGTTCCCTGGGCTCTGCGGGCCGAGAAATCGGATATGGGCCTGCCCTGGGCCGCCCATACGCACCGGGCCGCCTTGGTCGCCAATAGGGTCTGCAGGTTGATCTGGTTGATGATGAATGTCTCGGCCAGCTGGGCTTCTATCATCGGCCCGCTCACCTCAAGCACCGGCTCGTCGGTGAAGAACAACCGGCCTTCGGGGATGGCGCGCACCGATCCGGTGAAGCGCAAACCGGCCAGATATTGCAGAAAATCCCCGGTGAATATGCCCGTGGAGTCCAGGTATTCCAGGGCGGCAGGCCCGAAACTCAATGCCTCCAGGTAGTCAAGGACATCTTCCAGCCCGGCGGACACCAGGTAGCCACGGTTGGGCGGGTAAGCGCGGATGAACAGGCTGAAGGTGGCCGGCGCCAACATTCCCTGGGAGAAGAACGCCTGGCCCATGGTCAATTCGTAAAGGTCGGTGAAGAGGCCCAGGTCCTGTCCGTATATCCCGCTGGACATATGTGGCGGCGGTGGGTTCATCTACGCATCCAGCCATCGGTTCCGGCGCGGGAAAACCGGGTCACCTGCGCCGGAAAAGGCGTCTTAAAAATCCCAACTTGGCCAGAGGGCCCCTGTCCTGGGAGTCCATCCGGCTCAGGAATTTGTTCACGCAGTCCACGCAGGTACACGCCGCCGGGTGGGTCCCCGAAAGGTTTCTAAACCGTTCATCTTCACGTCTGGGCATGATCACACCAGCCTGGGGTTTCTACACGAACTTGCCGCTGGCCCGAAGTTCCAGCGTGGCAATGGCGTTGGCAATATCTCGCAGCTCATCCAGCACGCCGCCGTCCAGGAGTTCGATGAGGCGCTCCACCCGCTGCGACTGGGTGGACAATGTGCGTTCGAGACCCTGGATCGGCGTTTCCGCGGCCGCTGCATCTGCCACCCGTTTTTCCAGGTAGCTCTGGTAATCTTTGGCTTGTGTCACCAGTTGGTCCAGGGATTCGCCGATGGCCTCCACCTGGGGATGTCTGGGGCCCTGGGATTCGCCCAGGAATCGGGGCTCTTCCTGGATTGGGAAACGCCGCCAGCGAAAGGGAAGCTCGATGATAGACCCTGGCGTTCCCATCTGGGAAGCCGCCTCCAGGACCGCGGTGATGATGGCCCGTTGCTGCTGGGGTTTGCCCGCCTCCCCCAATTGATTGCCGGCGGGATAGCGAAGGTAGGCCGCCCGGGGCGCGCCCACCGAGCCGGTGATGTGGGGTTGGACGGTCATGGAGATGGTGCTGACCCCGGCCCCCTCGATCTGATTTTGCACCAGCCCCACGGACCGGTGGCAGATGGGTCAACCACAGGTCATCAACACCAGGTCGGCCCCCTCCTCTTTGTACCGGCGGGCCAGCTCCGGCGCCGTTTCTTCGATCAAACGGGAAGGATCGGGATTGAAACCCATGATGCTGTAGGCGTTGGGCGCGATGCCGCCGATGATCCCCTGGTCCGCCAACTCCCGAAGCCGGTCCAGCGGGAACATGCAATTCACGTCCCGGTCCGCGTCCACATGGTTGTAGTGGGTGTGGGTGACCGCCAGTTGGGACGTATCGACGCCCGTGGGGACCTTTCTAAATGTCCAATCACCGTGGGCATCGGCCACGTCAAACGGCTTGTCCGATCTCAAATGGACCCCGCCGGTGGTGAACAGGGTGACGGTACATTGGGACAACGGTTTATCTAAAGGAGTCCAGTTGATCTGCTGGTTGCGTACGTCCTGCGTGCCAGTATGGCCTGTCTTGATCCGGTCCATCCAGGTCTGGTATTTGGCTTTCTCGGTATCGTCAAATACCCAATCTTTGTATTCAACCGGCATATCGCACCGCCGCGGCAAATCTTGATTCATCCCAGGCAAATCAGCGGGGGAAATCAGAAGCCACCTAACAACGTTCCTGGCCACAATTATGTTGGCGCGGGCGAACATCTGTCAATCTGCCCAACCTTGACAGCCAACGAGCCCATTAGTAACATAACTAGCGTTAACAATCGAATAGCGACCCTGTAACCCTTTATACAGAACGGCGGAGGGGACGGCCCGACGAAGCCTAGCAACCGGTCCCGCCTGTGGTGAAACCTCGTGGGAGACGGTGCTAATTCCGGCGTCTATACCAGTGATCCTGGTAATGGCGAAAGATGAGGGGCTTGGAATTTAAGAGCTTCTTTGCCGTGAGAGGCTTTTTTCTTGCCTATAATCATGTTGAACATCACGGATTTTACCCGCGAACTCGCGTGAATGACTCGCCGGTATCCTACGGATAAAGCAATGGAAATCGAACCCATCCGTTGGTCCAACGGGACCCTGTTGCTTCTCGACCAGACGCGGCTGCCTATGGAACAGGTGACCGTGGAGATCGGCCGTTATCAGGACGCCGTGGAAGCGATCAGCCAGATGCGGGTCAGGGGCGCCCCGGCCATCGGTGTCACCGCCGCCTATGCCATGGTCTTGGCGGCCGGCCAGATCACCGCCAATTCCGGATCCGTTGAAAAGGGCGAAGACAGAGACGAATTTCTTTCCCGACTCAGGCAGGCAGCCGAGGAGATCGCTTCAGCCCGCCCGACGGCCGTCAACCTGGGATGGGCGGTCAAGAAACAACTCGATCTGGCTGAATCGGTGACTTCCACCGCCCAGATGGGGGCGCGGCTCCTGCAGGAAGCCCAGCGGATTCACCGGGAAGACGTAGCTATCAACCGAAGGATGGGTGGCCACGGCCAGGAACTGATGCCAGACGGGGGAGCCGTCCTCACCCACTGCAATACGGGAGCGCTGGCCACCGCCGGTTTCGGAACCGCATTAGGGGTGATACGGGCGGGTTGGGAATCGGGCAAACGGTTCCAGGTGTACAACACGGAGACGCGGCCCTGGCTTCAGGGCGCCCGGTTGACCTCCTGGGAGTTCCAGCAATTGGGGATACCGTCCACCCTTTTGGTGGATTCGGCGGCCGGCATGCTGCTGTCCCAAGGCAAGATCAGCTGTGTCATCACCGGCGCAGACCGTATCGCCGCCAACGGCGACACCGCCAACAAGATCGGGACCTATACCCTGGCGGTGCTGGCCAAAGAGAACGGGGTGCCATTTTACATAGCCGCCCCCACCAGCACCATCGACGCAAGCCTGTCATCGGGAGATGAGATCGAGATCGAAGAACGGCCATCCCACGAGGTGTACCATTTTCAGGGAATCCCCACGGCGCCACCGGGGATCGAAGCGGTCAACCCGTCCTTCGATGTAACGCCCAACCGGTACATCAGCGGGATAGTGACTGAGATGGGCGTGGCGCGGCCGCCCTATCAGGAAAGCCTGATGTTGGCGGTCGGATCGGCGAATGCGTAATGGTTCTCGCCGGCCATCCCATTTTTCCGGCGCCCGGTAATCAAGATGATTCGAGAGAGAAAGACACCTGGCCATGGCGACTAAACAAGCTGCAATAGGTGTGATCGGGGGAAGCGGGCTGTACGAGATGGAAGGGATGTCCAACGTCCAGTTCATCGAGGTGGACACCCCCTTTGGCAAGCCCAGCGACGCCATCGTCCTGGGTCTGTTGGAAGAGGTCCCCGTCGCCTTCCTCCCCCGCCACGGCCGGGGGCACCGCTTCAACCCTACCCACATCCCCGCCAGGGCGAACATATTCGCGTTGAAAACCCTGGGGGTGGAACGGATAATCTCGGTCAGCGCCGTGGGAAGTCTCAAAGAGGAGTTTGCCCCCTTGGACCTGGTGATACCCAGCCAACTCATCGACCGGACCAGGCAGCGCGACAACACATTTTACGACCAGGACATGGTGGTGCACGTAGGGTTCGCCGAGCCTTTTTGCCCGGATGCCAGCCACTCTTTGCACCACGCCGCCCAAGAGATGGACCTTAACGTCCATCCCGGAGGCACTATGGTGGTGATGGAAGGTCCTGCCTTCTCTACCAAAGCCGAGTCGTTCATGTACCGGTCTTGGGGCGCCGATATCATCGGCATGACCGCCCTTCCCGAAGCCAAGCTGGCACGGGAAGCCGAGATTTGCTATACGACCATGGCGTGGGTCACCGATTACGATTGTTGGCGCCAGGGGGCGGAAACCGTTACCGTGGACATGGTGATCCAAAACCTAATGAAAAACGTGGCCGCCTCAAAGGATTTGTTGCGGGCGCTGGTTCCCAAGCTGGACGGGCCGCGGGATTGCCCGTGCAACACCGCGTTGAAAGATGCCATCATCACCGCTCGGGAGGGCGTCCCCGAGGAGGCCAAACGCAGGCTCGGCCCGCTGGTGGGCCGTTACTTGACATAAACCTTTTGGGTTCAAATATCAGGAGGCTTTGATATGCCTAGACAAGACCCCGGCGAGCCATACTACAGGGTAGATTCCAACGAGGCCCGGACCATCCTGGATGCAGACCGGGAAAACACGGTGGTGGTGGATGTGCGCCGGGATGACGAATGGGTCACGGGTCACGTCACGGGCGCGATCCACGTGCCCATCGACGATCTGGCCGACCGCATGGACGAAGTCCCCCAGGATAAAAAGATCCTTTTCATTTGCGCCGCAGGAGTCCGCAGTGGGTTGGCTTGCGAGATGGCCTCCGCCATGGGTTACGATTCGGAAAACCTGTACAACATAGAAGACGGTACTCCGCTCTGGATCCAAGGCAACCATCCCACCTCATATGGGAACGACCCCTAAACGGATTCTGGGCCAACGTCGGGCGAACCAACATGATCGGTCCAATGATGCTGGACAGGCGCGGCCTGACTCGCACCGGTTCGCCATAAAAACCCGATAAATAGATACCGAGTAGAAAGGAAAAGGAGAGAACCATTGTCTACACCACAGGCCAACGGGCACGTCAAAGACCTGTCTTTGGCAGCAGAGGGAATAAAACGGATCGAGTGGGCCGCCAGGGAAATGCCGGTGATCGAGATCATCAAAAGACGGTTCACCCAAGAAAAGCCCCTGGAAGGGATTCGAATGGCGGGTTGCCTTCACATCACCACGGAGACGGCTAACCTGGCCATCGCGCTGAAGGCCGCCGGAGCTGACTTGGTCATGTGCGCCAGCAACCCGCTGAGCACGCAAGACGACGTTGCCGCCGCCCTGATACAGGAATATGGGATCCCCACCTACTCCATCAAAGGGGAGGACGACGCCACCTATTACAGCCATATCAAAACGGTTTTGGACCATAAGCCCCAGGTGACCATGGATGACGGCGCCGACCTGGTGACGGCCATTCACAGGGACCGGCCGGAATTGATCAAAGATGTCATCGGCGGCACCGAAGAGACCACCACCGGAGTGATACGTCTTACCGCCATGGCCAAGGCAAACAAACTTCTATTTCCAATCATCGCGGTCAACGAAGCGGAAACCAAACACTTTTTCGACAACCGCTACGGCACCGGGCAAAGCACTCTGGACGGCATCACCAGGGCCACCAACCTTCTTTGGGCCGGAGCGAAGGTGGTGGTGGTCGGCTACGGCTGGTGCGGCCGTGGCATAGCTTCCCGTGCCAGGGGAATGGGGGCCAATGTGATAGTCACCGAGATCAACCCGGTACGGGCGCTGGAGGCGGTCATGGACGGGTTCTCCGTCATGGCTGGGATAGAAGCAGCTCGCGAAGGAGATGTGTTCATCACGGCCACCGGTTGCATCCACGCCATCGGGCGGGAGCAAATCGACGCGATGCGCGACGGCGCGATCATGGCCAACAGCGGGCATTTTAACGTCGAGATCGATATACCTCACCTGGAAGAGATGTCCTCGGAAACCCGTGAAGCGCGGGAATTTGTTCAGGAATATAAGATGCTGGATGGCCGCAAGCTGTACCTGCTGGCCGAGGGCCGGCTGATCAACCTGGCGGCCGCCGAAGGGCACCCATCGGCGGTGATGGACATGAGCTTTGCCAACCAGGCCCTGGGCGTAGAGTACGTGGTCAAAAACAAAGGCAAATTGACCCCCGGCGTATACGATGTCCCCAAAGATACCGACGCCGAGGTGGGCCGGTTAAAGCTCGAAAGCATGGGAATCAATATCGATACGTTGACCGAAGAGCAAGACCGCTACCTGAATTCCTGGGAAGAGGGCACCTGACCAATCTTAAACACAGAAAATATCTCATGTTATTAAGACAGGAGTAACCACATGCCACTGTTGTTCAACGAGTCGCCCAAATACCTGATGACCTCCGAATCGGTGACCGAAGGCCACCCCGACAAACTGTGCGACCAGATCTCCGACGCGGTGTTGGACGCGGTCCTTGCCAACGATCCCACCGGCCGCGTGGCCTGCGAAACGGCCGTCACCAACGGGCTGGTGATGGTCATGGGTGAGATCACCACAAGTTCCTACGTCGACGTACCCGGCCTGGTCCGCGAGACACTGCGCAACGCGGGCTACACCAACTCAGATTATGGGATCGACGCCAAAAGTTGCGGAGTCAGTGTTTGCATCCAAGAGCAATCCGCCGACATAAGTAAAGGCGTGAGCACCGCCTTGGAACGGCGCGGAGATAAGGCCACGTCGGAGGAACTCGACACCATCGGCGCCGGAGACCAGGGCATGATGGTGGGCTTTGCCTGCAACGAAACGCCGGAATTGATGCCCTTGACGGTGGACCTATCCCACAAGCTGGTGCGCCAGCTTGCCATGGTGCGCAAGGAGGGGATCCTGCCCTATCTGTGGCCCGACGGAAAGTCTCAAGTCACGGTTGAATATCACCACGGGGTTCCCCGTAGGGTGCACACGGTGGTGATCAGCGCCCAGCATAGCCCGGACGTTTCCAACGAAAAGATAACCCGGGACATAACTGAACAGGTGATCAAAAAGATCATCCCCGCGGACCTCTTAGACGACGAAACCAAGATCTACGTCAATCCCAGCGGACGGTTCGTCATCGGCGGCCCCGCGGGAGATTCCGGCTTGACCGGCCGGAAGATATTGGTAGACACCTACGGCGGTATCGCCCGCCATGGCGGTGGCGCTTTCTCAGGCAAAGACCCCACCAAGGTGGACCGTTCCGGCGCCTACGCCGCCCGGTACGTGGCCAAGAACATAGTGGCCGCCGGCTTGGCCGACAGGGCCGAGCTCATCGTGTCTTACGCCATTGGCATAGCGAATCCAATCTCGGTTTCCGTGGAAACATTCGACACCAACCACGTAGACAACGAGATCATCCATGACCTGATCGCCAAGCATTTTGACCTGCGGCCAGCCGCCATCATCCAGGACCTGGATCTGCGCCGTCCCATATATAAGCAGACCGCCGCCTACGGCCACTTCGGGCGCGACGACATCAACCTGCCTTGGGAGAAGACGGACAAGGCGGCAATCTTGAGATCGGAGGCCGGCCTATCTTAGAATCGGTCATTCGTTTCGGCACGGATGGTTGGCGGGGGCGGATCGCCGAAGACTTCACCTTCGCCAATGTGTCGCGCTGCGCTCAGGGTGTGGCGGACTACCTGAAAAACCAGGGCATAGAAGAACAGGGCCTGGTAGTGGGTTACGATACCCGCTTCCTCTCCAAGCAGTTCGCCGAGACGGTGGCCTCGGTCTGCGCCGGCAATGGCATAAAGGTCTACCTGGCCGCTAAATTCGCTCCCACGCCGGTGATCACCTACAACGTTCTCCACCGGCAGGCGGCGGGGGCAGCCATAATCACCGCCAGCCACAACCCAGCACTGTGGAACGGCTTCAAATTCAAGCCCAGTTACGCAGGCAGCGCCACCCAGGAGATCACCGATCAACTGGAGGCTGCTATCGCCGCGGCGGGCGCAGCCCGCTCTATTCCCCTGGACCAGGCCGAGGCCCAGGGTCTGGTCACGGTTTTCGATCCAGACCCACCTTACCTGGAACGCATCGGGACGCTGGTTGACGTGGAGTCGATCCGGAAAGCAGGGATGAGCTTGTTGGTCGATGTCATGTTCGGCGCCGGCGCCGGTTATATCACCAGGCTTCTGTCCGGTGGAGCCACTCAGATTCAGGAGTTGCACTCCGAAGTCAACCCGGCATTCCCCGGCATAGCCCAACCCGAGCCCATCGCCCAAAATCTGCCCCAGTTGATGCAACGCGTTCAAGATGACCGGTCATCGGTGGGCCTGGCCCTGGACGGGGATGCCGACCGGCTGGGCGTGGTGGACGAAAATGGAAGGTTCATCACCACCCTGGAGGTTTTCACCCTGTTAGCCCTTTACCTGCTGCAAGAGAAAGGCCGGCGGGGTCCGGTGGTCAAGGGCGTGACCTCGTCTATGATGCTGAACAAACTGGGAGAGATGTTCGGCGTGGAGGTCCACGAAATGAAGGTGGGTTTCAAGTATATCGGTCCACAGATGACCAGTGTGGATGCCCTTATCGGGGGCGAGGAAAGCGGAGGGTTCGCTTTTCAAGGCCACATTCCGGAGCGGGACGGAATCCTAAGCGGCCTGCTCTTCTTGGAATATATGGCCCGCACCGGACGCACTCCATCCCAACTGGTGGACCACCTGTTTGACCTGGTGGGCCCGCATTACTACCACCGCCGTGACGTGGAATTCAACCCAGACGACCGGCAGCGGATAGAGGGATTGCTGGCGGACGAGGGGCTGGACCAGCTGGCCGGCATGCCCGTGACCGGTTCCGACCAGATCGATGGAAGGCGGTTGAGATTCGAAAACGCCTGGCTGGCCTCCCGGTTTTCCGGAACCGAGCCTCTTCTGCGGATCTATGCCGAGGCCGGAAGCCCCGAGCAATTGACCGCCCTTTTGGACGCCGCCCAAGAGTACCTGGGAGTGTAAAACAGAGAACCCCCGCGTAAGCGGGGGTTCGCATTCGTCGGCGCTATGGGCCAGGCCTAGCTAGCGTTTGGTGTATTGGGGTGCCCGGCGGGCCCGCTTCAGGCCATACTTCTTGCTTTCTTTGATGCGGGCGTCTCTGGTGATAAAGCCTGCCCGTCTCAGCCCAGATTTGAAATCCTCATCGTAAACCACCAGGGCGCGGGTTATCCCGTGGCGGATGGCATGGGCCTGGGAGTGGAGACCTCCACCCATCACTTTTACCACCACGCGGAACCGGTTGACGGTGTCGCTGACCTTGAATGGCTCAAGGATCTCGTCTTCCCAGGGTTTCCAGTGGATATACTCGTCCAGCGGCTTGTTGTTGATCAGGACGGGACCGCCATCGTCCAGGTACAGCCTCACCTTGGCGATGGATGTCTTTCTTTTGCCGGTGCCGTAATAATATTGCTGATCTGTGGTTGCCTCTACCAAGCGATATACCTACCCTTTATCTGCTGTATTCAGCCGATTTTCCGCGCCTTTGACCTGGGCTTCATGGGGATGCTGGTCCCCAGCGTAAATCTTCAACCGCGTCAGCATTTGCCGCCCCAGATTGTTCCTGGGCAACATGCCTTTCACGGCCAACTGGATGACCCTTTCCGGGTGGTTTTCCATCATCACCCGAAGGGTGGTGGACTTCAGATTGCCGACGTAACCGCTGTGGCGGTAATACATCTTTTGTTCAGGTTTCTTGCCGGTGACTTTGATCTTGGCGGCATTCAACACCACCACGAAATCACCGGTGAGGGTATGGGGGGTGTAAGTGGGCTTGTCTTTACCCTGAAGGACCATGGAAATATGGGCGGCGATCCGGCCCAATATCTCTCCTTCCACGTCTATCACCCGCCAATTGGCGGGCACTTCGCCGGGCTTGGCGAAATAGGTGCTAGTTCTCTTCATTCCGATCAACTCCGTGTCCGGACCCGCCATCGTTCGAATACTCCGCCGACGATTCCGTCGTATATTCCGTCGAGTATTCCATGGAAAGGAAGTCCGGATAAGTGACTTTCATTAGGCATAGACCGTGGGCCGGAATCGAATCCCAACCAACCTCTTCATCACATTTGCCGGTCAACACGTCGGCCACCACGCTGGCCGGCCAGCGGCCTTTGCCCACCGCCAGCAGCAGCCCGTTGGCCCGCCGGATCTGATGTTTGAGGAATCCATTGGCCTCGCATTCGAATATGACAGCCTCGTCCTCTCGCCAGACATCCCACCGGGTGACCCGCCGGTCCGCCGATTTCTCGGGAGGAAAGCCCGGCGACAAAGGCCTAAAATCGTGCTTGCCCACCAGGCTTTGGGCGGCCGAGGCCATGCGCTCCACGTTCAAATCACCCTTGACCCAAAACCATCTATTCCTGGCCAGAGGGGAAGGGCATGGGCGGTTGAGGACATTATACCGGTAAGTCCTTGCCGAGGCATGCTTACGGGAATGAAATTCACCGGCCATGTGATGGGCGGCCTGGATCTGTATATCCTTGGGCAGGTAATAGTTAAGGCCCCTGGGAAACAGGTCCAACCGGCGTGGGCTGCTGGTAAGGAAATCCACCACCTGGCCTTGGGCGTGGGCCCCGGCATCCGTCCTGCTGGCGCCGCGTATCCGGATGGATTCACCGGTGAAGCGTTTCAGGGCAGTCTCAATCTCTCCTTGAATGGTGGGCTGCCCCTTTTGCAGTTGGAAACCGGCGTAACCAGCCCCGTCGTATTCCACCACCAGGGCCAACCTGCGGGCCTCTCCCTCTACAGGTTCGCGTGGGGACTCGTTGGGGTTTACTTCGGATTTGCCTAATATGGAGGGATTTGCTGACTGCATGGTGTGAGGCCGGGTTGAATCCGGTTAGACCAGTTCTATCAAAGCCATGTAGGCACCGTCACCCTGGCGCCTGCCCAGCTTGAGTATTCGGGTATAACCGCCGGCCCGGTCTTGGTACTTGGGAGCCAAGTCGTCGAAAACTTTTTTAACCACGTGTTTATCCGGCATCTGCGCCATGGCCAACCGGCGGTGGTGCACCGTGCCTTTCTTGCCGTGGGTAATGAGCTTTTCCGCCACCACCCGGGTTTCCTTGGCTTTGGCCAGCGTGGTGGTTATGCGGTCATGGCGAATCAATTCGGCCACCAATCCCCGAAGCAGGGCGGTGCGTTGGTCCTTGTACCGGCTTAACTTTCTACCTTTGACGTGGTGGGAGGCCATGTTATTGGTCTTCCTCGTCGCCGCTGTCGTCGTCTTGTTCGTCTTCCATACTCAAATCCGCGGCGTCTTCGGGCAGGTCCGACGTTGACTCCGTGGCATCACCGGCGCCCAACAGGTCTTTGATCTCCTCAGCCGACAGGGCTCCGCCGTCGGCATCTGAATCGGTATCGGCAACAGCCTCGTCCAGGCTGGCATCGTCCTCAGGCTGGGCGCCGATGCCCCGCTCGGCCAGCTTCTCCCGAAGTTCGGTCAGGGATTTCTCGCCGAAATTCCGTATCTTGAGCAGGTCCTCGTCGGCCATCTCCAACACCTCGCCCACCTTGGTGATGTGGGCGCGTTTCAGGCAATTCAGGGTCCGGGGCGACAAATCCAGCCGGTCGATGGGAGTCTGGAATATCTCCGGAGACACCACCAAAGAAGAGCGGTCGACGCCCGGCTCGATGACCTTGTTCAGGTTACTGAAAAGAAAGAAGTGGTTAACCAGGTTGTCGGCTGCTTCCCGGACGGCGTCCACCGGCTTGATGGTGCCGTCGGTCCATACTTCCAGGACCAATCGCTCGTAGTCGGTGACCTGGCCGACCCGGGTCCTCTCCACGTTGAAGTTGACCTTGGTCACGGGGCTAAAGATCGCGTCCACGGGCAACACGCCCACCGGCGTTGTGTCGGACATGTCACTCTGGACGGCCTGCTTGTAGCCGACACCCTGTTCCACGTTGAACTCGATGAACAGCCGGGCGTCGGGACCGTCAAGGGTGGCCAGGTGCAAGTCCGGATTGACTATCTCGAAATCGCTGGAGGTGGAGATGTCGCCGGCGCAAACCAGACCTTCTCCGGTGACCTCCAAGCGCATCTTGCCGGAGCGGTCTGATTGGGACCGGATCCGAATGCGCTTGATATTCAGCAGAAGCTCCATCACCTCTTCTTTAACGCCGGGGATGGCCGTATATTCGTGGACCACATCCTCGATCTTCACCCAGGTGACGGCGCTGCCGTTGGTGGAGCTCAGCAAGATGCGGCGCAAGGGATTTCCGATGGTGAGACCAAAGCCCCGCTTCAGCGGCTCGACGGCGACCCTGCCGTAGGTATCGTCGGTTTCGAGCACCTGGACTTCCGGTTTAGGGGTTTCAACGACTCCCTCATCCGGGCCGGCGGGTAGTATGAAAGTTTCCAGCATATCCTTACTACCTCGAATAAAATTCTACGATCAGGCGCGACTCGATGGTCTGCTTCAGATCTTCGTCAGCGGGCATCGACACAACCTGGCCGGACATATCGGTGGTGTCCAGCATCAGCCACGCCGGCACCGGCTTCTTGGGTAAGCCGGCGGTCCGGTCTTTGAAGTAATCGGTCTCTTTATCCGTTTCCTTCCACGCGATCTGATTACCCTCCGTCACCAGGTAGGAGGGTATATCGGTCTTCACGCCGTTGATCTTAAAGTGGCCGTGCGTGACCATCTGCCGCGCCTGCTTCCGGGAATCGGCAAACCCCAACAGGAATATCACGTTGTCCAAGCGCCGCTCCAGGGTACGGAGCAGGTTAAGTCCCGTGATCCCGGGTGCGTTGAAGGCATCGGTCATATATCGGCGGAACTGGCTTTCCAGTACTCCGTATATGTATTTGGCCTTCTGTTTTTCCAGCAGGTGCACGCCGTAGTCCGAAGGCCGGCGGCGGCGGCGGCTGACGTTGCCCGGGGGGTTACGCCGTTTTTCCACCGCGCACCTGGGGGTGAAGCACCGGTCCCCTTTCAGGAACAGTTTTTCGCCGGCGCGCCGGCATAAACGACAGGATGGTCCCGTGTATCTACCCATATATGCTTTTCTCTAAACCCTTCTTCTTTTAGGCGGCCGGCATCCGTTGTGGGGGATGGGCGTTACGTCTCTGATGCTGGTGACCACCAATCCGGCGCCCTGCAACGACCGTATGGCCGCCTCCCTGCCCGCGCCGGGGCCTTTGATCAACACATCGATGTGCCTCAGGCCCTGGTCCATACCTCTGCGGGCCGCCTGCTCAGCGGCGCGTTGGGCGGCGAAAGCCGTCCCCTTGCGGGAGCCCTTGAAACCCACAGTGCCCGCGCTGGCAAAGGAGATGACGTTGCCTTGCGGGTCGGTAAGGCTGATCAACGTATTGTTAAAAGTCGAGTAGATATATGCCTTGCCCTGGGGCACGGTGCGGCGTTCCCGCCTTCTCGATCTTGGCCTAGCCATATATGAATCTCACCTATCTACGATTTGGACATCGTTGGTATCGTCGTGCCGGTAAACGATCTTGACGGCTACTTCTTGCCGCCGGTGCGCCTGCCACGTCCGGCTACGGTGCGGCGGGGTCCCTTGCGGGTCCGCGCGTTGGTGCGGGTGCGTTGCCCGTTCACCGGCAAGCCCCGCCGGTGACGCAGTCCCCGGTAAGCGCCGATTTCGATGAGGCGGCGAATATTTTGGCCGACTTCCCGTCTCAGGTCGCCTTCAGCGTTGTAGTCGCGGTCCACGATCTCCCGAATCCGGTCCACTTGCTCCTCGGTGAGCTCGTTCATCCTGGGCGGAAAATCCGCATCAATCTGGGCTTTGACTAAAATCTCCACGGCCATCTTGGGGCCAATACCATAGATACTCCGGAGGGCCACGTGGGCCCTTTTCCGGTCGGGTACGTCAACGCCTGCTATACGAACCAAGTTTTGCCTCCCGATCTGGAAGTCATATTGTGCCCGATGCTAGCCCTGCCGTTGGGCATGGCGGGGATTGGAGCAGATGATTCTGACCACTCCCTTACGCCGGATGACACGGCATTTGTCGCATCTTGGTTTTACCGATGCTGAGACTTTCATTCCATTTGTTCCATTTGTTCCGGGTTTGAGTTTTCGGCGGTTACTTGAACCGGTAGGTGATACGGCCTCTGGTCAGGTCGTAGGGAGACAATTCCACCAACACCCGGTCCCCAGGAAGCACCCGAATGAAGTGCATCCGGATCTTTCCAGAGATATGGGCCAAGACCTGATGGTCGTTGGGCAATTCCACGCGGAACATGCCGTTGGGCAATGCCTCGGTTACGCTTGCTTCGACTTCGATCGCTTGTTTTTTAGCCATTCAACCCCTCTTAGGTTGCCTACTCCCCTAAGGGAGGGCTTTGCCTGACTCTTTACCGGGAGTCTTCCCCGTCATCTGGCACTGTCAGTATCACCGGGCCATTTTCATCGATGGCGATGGTGTGTTCAAAATGGGCGGATAGACTTCCGTCTGCCGTGACCACCGTCCACTGGTCGTCCAATATCCGGGTCTGCCAGCCGCCGGCGTTCAACATCGGCTCGATGGCGATACACATACCAGCCCGGAGAAGGGGGCCCCGCCCCGCCTGCCCGCAGTTGGGCACCTGTGGGTCTTCGTGGAGGAAACGCCCTACGCCATGACCCACGTATTCGCGAACCACGCCATAGCCACGAGATTCGCTGTATTCTTGCACCGCCGCGCCGATGTCGCCGACACGGCCGCCCGGCTGAGCCGCTTTGATCCCTTCTAGCAGACTTTGGCGGGTGTCGTCAATCAGCCGCTGGGCATCCTCACTGACCACCCCCACCGGCACTGATATCGCGGCGTCGCCGATAAACCCGTCCAGGGTGGCGCCCACGTCCATCTTGATTATATCTCCCTCTCGCAGCACCTTTTTGCCGGGTATGCCGTGTACGATCTCGTCGTTCACGGAGGCGCAGATGCTGGCGGGGAATCCCCGGTAGCCCTTGAACGTTGGTTTGCCGCCGCGGCGGGTGATCTCTTTATACGCTATCTCATCCAGTTCTTTGGTGGTGATCCCAGGCGCCACCGCGCGTTCCAGCAGACGTAACACCGCGCCCACTATCGCGCCGGCACGGGCCATAGCCTCCCGCTCCTGGGTAGACTTGATGGTAATGCCGCCGGTGTAGTTGGACGGCGAATTGGAGGCAGTGTCTATTTTCTGAACCTGATTCAACTGGTATATTCTACTCCCTATCCTTGGTCTTGGAAACCCGTTGGATTTCCTTCAATACCCGGTTATATACATTTTGCACCGTGTCGGCCCCATCCACTTTCGCCAACAGACCCCTTACTTGGTAAAAATCCAACACGGGCAGGGTCTGGTCGTGGTACACCTCGATGCGTTTTGTCACAGCGATGGGAGTGTCGTCAGCCCTCTGGTACAACTCTCCGCCGCATTGGCCGCATTTTTCTTTGCCCCGTTCGCCGGCAGGGGTCTCCGTTTGCCCCGCCGCCGCCAGGGTATAGGGGGCCTGACAGTTCCGGCAGACTAACCGGCCACCCAGGCGTTTGACCAACTCCTCTTCCGGGACATCGATGAAGATCACCAGGTCCAGGGGCCGGGACCGCAATACCAGGGCTTGTTCCAGGGCGCCGGCCTGGAACGGGTTCCGGGGGAATCCATCCAGGATAAAGCCCTCATCCGAGTGGACCGACATCACCTTATCCAAAACGATGTCTATGGTCACCTCATCGGGCACCAAGATACCCTGGTTCATGTACTCGGACGCCCTCAAACCCAGAGGCGTCTTTTGCTCAAGATTGCTTCGGAAAATGTCTCCGGTACTGATGGCCTGCGCCTTCAGATGCCCGGAAAGAAGCCTGGTCTGGGTACCCTTCCCGGCTCCGGGAGGCCCAAAGAGGACCAATCTTAACCCCTCGGCCATCTACCGCAGGAACCCCTCGTAATTTCTCATCATAAGTTGGGCTTCCAATTGACGCAGTGTGTCCAAACCCACGCCAACCATGATCAACAAACTTGTGCTGCTGAGGGATATCGCCTGAACGCCTGTCACCAGCGAGGCGATATACGGCACGATGGAGATGAACCCCAGGAAAAGAGCTCCTCCCATGGTGATACGGACGATCACCCGGTTCAAATAATCTTGGGTGGGCCGGCCCGGCCGTATGCCTAAAACAAACCCTCCGTTGCGCTGCAACCCCTCGGCCAGGTTCTGCTGGTTGAACACCACCAGGGTGTAGAAGAAGGTGAAAATGACTACGAGCACGAATACCAACACCCAATAAAGGGGAGATGATGGGACCAACAGATCGGCGAAGAAACGGGCCATATCGCCCAATATTCCGGTGCTTGTGGCGAAGTATGTGGCTACGGTCCCCGGCAGGATCACGATGGAAAAGGCGAATATCAGCGGTATCATACCTGCCGAGTTTATTCGCAATGGCAGATAGGTCGCCCCGCTCTGACGGTACATTCGCCCGCCCCGGAATATGCTACGGCCGTATTGGACCGGGATCCTGCGGTGAGCTTCGTTGAACATCACAATCAGGGCAATGATCAATACGCCGAAAATGGCGAAGAACCCGATTCCCAATACGTTGTCCCGGTCCAGGAAACCCTGAGTTATCAGGTTGGGGAATCCAGCGACGATGCCCGCGAATATTATCAACGAGATGCCGTTGCCTATGCCCCGTTCCGTGATCAGCTCGCCCAGCCAAACCAGGCACATGGTTCCGGCTACGATGGACAATAGGGCCGCCATGGTTGGCAACAAAGCCGCGCCCGTGAACCCCACCGCGGGCAAGACATTGTTTTGCTGCAGGAGGATCAATTGGCCGTAACCTTGGGCCACGGCGATGGGGACGGTCAGCCCGTGGACCATGCGGTTCATCTTGATGCGGCCCGACTCCCCTTCCCGGGACATCTCCTGCAGGCTGGGGATCACCGGCGTCAAGAGCTGAATGACGATGGAAGCCGTGATGTATGGAAAGACCCCAAGGGCCACGATGCTCATGCGGCGGAGAGCACCGCCGCTGAAAAGGTCTAAAAATCCCAGGAGTTCGTTATTGCGGAATAGGTTGTCTAGTTGCTCTGGGATGATGCCGGGTATGGGTATATGGGCGGCAAACCGGTAGATGACCAGCATCGCCAGCGTGAACAGGATCTTGGCGCGCAGGTCCGGCAGGCTAAAAGCGTCAATTGCCGCCTGAACTAAACGGGGATACCGCCCTCCCTGGGTCTCGGCCGCCATCATGCCGGTTACAGCTCCCCTACCCTTCCACCTGCCGCCTCT
>JADFPM010000251.1 GCA_022562335.1 Chloroflexota bacterium | reverse complement strand
TTGGGTGCTGGGCGCTGGCGAGGCGGTAGCCCAGCAGGGCGCCGGAAAGCGCGACCTGCAATTCATCGCGGCAAAGCAAAGCCATGAACCGGCCTTCGCCATGGCGGGGGTCACCCAAAAAGATATAGACATGGCGATGATCTACGATTCCTTCACCATCACCGTGCTGGAAACCCTGGAAGACCTGGGGTTTTGTAAAAAGGGAGAAGGGGGAGACTTCGTGTCGGGGGGCCGGCTCCAGATCGGCGGTGAGCTTCCCATCAACACCGACGGCGGCGGCCTGTCGTCCAACCATCCCGGAATGAGGGGCATCTTCCTGCTCATTGAAGCTACCCGCCAGCTCAGGCACCAGTTCGAAGGCACACCCAGGCAGGTGCCCAACTGCCAGGTGGCCCTCTGCCACGGCACCGGAGGCGCTCTGGGATCGCGCCACAGCGGCGGCACCGTGATCTTGGGGAGGGATTAGCTTTGACGATGGCCGAATGGAAGAAGCCGTTGCCCACCATCTCAGGGGAGACAAAACCCTTTTGGGACGCCTGCCGCCGGGGAGACCTGCTGATTCAAAAATGCGGCCGATGCCAGGAGTACCAGTTCTATCCCCGGGGGATTTGCGCCACCTGCTGGTGCGAGGACATCCGGTGGGTGACCGCCAGCGGCAAAGGGACCGTCTGGACCTTCACCGAGACCCGCCAGAACCGCACGCCGGGGTTTGAAGAAGATGTCCCCTACGTGTTGGCGTTGGTGGAGTTGGAGGAGGGGGTCAAGATGTTTACCAACATCATCGAGTGCGACCCCCGCGACGTGAAGATAGGCATGGCCGTGGAGGTCACCTTCGTCCAGGCTAACTCCCAGGTGACCATCCCCTATTTCAAACCGGCCGCTTAAACCCTTTGGAATGGACCACCAAGTGGGATCATCCGCCTTCCCACCGTTCTTGACCTCGCTTTGACCGTCCCCGCCCCCGGTCACGCCGGGGGCCAACGGGTTTGGCTAAAATGTCCGGTGATATACTTGACCCGCTGACGACATGGGCGATGAGACACAGCTACTAAAAGAATTGGAGACATCGGCGGCGGAGATGGCCCGCGGCGCCGGAAAGATACTTCAGGCCAAATTTGGCCGCCCGATCTCCATCGAATACAAGGACAAGAACCAACTGGACCCGGTCACCGAGGTGGACAAGGCCTGCCAGACCTACCTGGAGGAAGAGATCACCCGGCGGTTTCCTTCCCACGCCATATTGGGCGAAGAGGAGTTGGGCGACTCCAAGGGGTCGAACGACGGCGGCGATGCCGTCGAGTCTGACGAACCTGTCCCCGACTTCGTCTGGGTCTTGGACCCCCTGGACGGCACCACCAATTATCTGAACGGACTTCCCGTTTACGCCTGCTCCATCGGCGTGTTGCGCCGGGGCAGGCTGGTGGCAGGGGCCCTTTACATACCGTGGCCCGGCTCCAAGCTGGACGGTGGTTTCGTTTTACATTGCCGGTTGGGCGGCGGTTGCTATGCCGACGGAGAACCGGTGTCGGTCTACCAGTCCGACGAGCCCGTGGGCAACCGGTTGGCCGGTCTTCCCGGCTCCTTTGCCCAGGCCATGAGGTTCAAGCGCGGACTGAAAGGCCACGCCGGAGAACCCCGCACCACCGGCAGCATCGCCTACGAATTGGCCATGACGGCCTGCGGGGTGATGCAATATTCCATCTTTGGCGCGCCACGGATGTGGGACATGGCCGGGGGAGCGTTGGCGGTGCAAGAAGCCGGTGGGACCGTGATGGCCCGGCTAAAAGGGGTTAAGAACTGGCAGCCCTTGGACAGCCTTATCCCGTCCTGGGACGAGAAGCCGCCCACCATGAAGGAACTGCGGCGGTGGGTTGCGCCGTTGGTTGCGGGAAACAAGCAGGTGGCGCCCCTGCTGGCGGCGAATCTGCGGTCCCGGTCCCACCCGATGGCCCGCCTGAAAAGACTGGCCCGGAAGGTGCTTCCCCGACGGGCGGCAAGTGGACGGTCGGGCCATTAGCGTGGGGCTTGGTTAAGCCGGGTCGGGCTCCCAACCCCAGGGCCTGGGTCCCCAGCCCGCTTCAAATACCTTGCCCCTTTTCACGGTCAGGATAGGGATCACCGCCTTGTTCACCTTTTTAGGGCTGGCCAGCACGTCGTAGACCACCCAATCGCCTTCCCGGACTTCCAAGACCGATATATCGGCCTGGCGGCCCACTTCCAGGGTCCCCAGACGCTCGTCCACGCCCACGGCTTTGGCCGGGTTCAAAGTGCACATGGTGACCACCTGGGCCAGGGTGAAATCCATGGCCAGGAAGCGGGTCATCATCTCGGTCATGCTGTGGACGGTCCTGGCCCGGCCGGGAACGGTGAGGTCGGTGCTGATGCAGTGGGGCGCAATGCCCTGGTCCAAGATCCGCTGGCCGGTGTCGAAACTGAAGTTCATGCGGCCGTGGGCCGTGTCCAGCCAAACACCCCGGTCGTTGGCTTCCTTGGCCTCGGGGACCAGCTTCTTGTTGGAATCCAGGACCCCGCCGGGGTTGGCGGTGAAGAAGTGGGTCACGATGTCGCCGGGTTCCATGATCGGCAGCAGTTCCCTGATGACGTTGGCATCGTATCTCTTTTCGGTGTCGCCGATGTGGACCATCAGTTTTATGCCCGCGTCCCTGGCTGCCCTCTTGGCCATCTGGGGCATCTCCATCCCCATTATCTCCAGGGCGGGGGAGACCATCCTGGCTTTGATGCCGGCGATCAGGCCGGGGTGTTCCAAAGCCACCTGTATCGTACGGTCCAGATCGATGCTGGAAGGGCTGAATATATCCGGAGACGTGGCCAAGCCGGTGCGGCAGATGTGAAGGAAGCAGATTATCTCGGTTTCGTTGTTGGGGACGATATGCTCCGGGAAACCGCCAAAGGTGTCGCAACCGGCGCTGCCCGCGTCCACCATGGTGGTGACGCCGGCCCGGACGCCGCCCAAGTCAGCCACCACGCCGTTGCCGTTCACCCCACTGTAAATGTGGGTGTGGAGGTCGATAAGGCCGGGGCAGACCACCTTCCCTTTGACTTCGATGACCTGCTTGGCTTCTTCCGCTGGAATGGAGGGAGCGATACGGGCGATCTTTCCATCTTCCACCGCCACATCGTTGATACCGTTGAGCCCCAGGGACGGGTCTAGGACCGTCCCGCCGGTCAGCAACAGGTCGTACATCGTGATTCCCCCGTATTTCCCCAGTATTTCCCTCGAAGTTACCTCGAAACTGGTCTTGCCTTCGCGGTCCGGCGGCTGATCAGTTCGGCGGCCTCAGGTGTTGAACATATCCCCTACAGAGAGGCCCTTGTGGATGCGGTAGATTGCCTCTCCCAGCAGGGGAGCTACGGATAGAACGGTGATTTTGCCGTTGCGCTTTTCCGGGGCAACCGGGATGGTGTCGGTCACCACCACCTCGGTGAAGTTGCTTTGGGCCATGACTTCAGGAGCGTTACCCGACAGGATGGGGTGGGTCACGCAGCAATACACCTCTTTGACGCCGTGTTCCGCCAGTGCCCGGGCGGCGTTTATTATGGTCCCGCCGGTGGCGATCTCGTCGTCAAAGGTCAGCGCGACCTTCCCCTTGACATCGCCTATCACGTTCATCGTCTCGGTGTGTTCGTCGTTGCCTATGCGGCGTTTTTCGATGATGGCCAGGGGAGCGTGCAGACGGTCGGCCACGTCACGGGCTTTCTTGCTGATGCCGATATCCACCGCCACCACCACCAGGTCATCGATCTCTTTTTCCTTGAAGTAATCGGTGAGCATGGGCAGGGCGGTCAGCTCGTCCACCGGAATGTTGAAGAAGCCCTGTATCTGCCCGGCGTGCAGGTCCACCGTCAGCATCCGGTCGGCCCCGGCGGCCGTCAGCAGGTCGGCCACCAACCGGGCGGTGATGGGCACCCGGGGTTGGTCCTTCTTGTCGGTGCGGCCGTATCCGTAGTAGGGGACCACGGCGGTTATCCGGCCGGCCGACGCCCGTTTGCAGGCGTCGATCATGATCAACAGTTCCATCAGGTTGTCGTTGACCGGGTAGCAGGTGGGCTGGATTATGAAGACATCGCGCTGACGGATGTTCTCGTGGATCCGCACGAACGTGTTGTCGTTGGCGAAC
>JADFPM010000250.1 GCA_022562335.1 Chloroflexota bacterium | reverse complement strand
CGCCATCCCGCCACCGCCTGGTTCGTCGCGAGCAAGCTGTACAACTTCTTTGTGGCCGACATACCAGACGAACCGGCCATACAATGTTTGGCCGATGAATTCACCCGGACCAACGGCAACATAGGATCGGTGATGCGGACCCTGTTCCTCTCTGATTTCTTCCGCGAGGAGAAGGCCCGGTTCGCCAGGGTGAAGAGCCCGGCCGAATTGGTGGCCGGGACCGCCCGTCTCACCGGCAGCCACCGGTCCTCCGATTGGAGCATCGTCAACCTGGCCATGGACACCAACTACATGGGCCAGGAGATATTGAATCCCCCCTCGGTGGAGGGTTGGCACACCGGGGTCGAATGGGTGGACACGGGCACCCTGGTGGAGCGGGTGAATTCCGCCGCTAAAGACGCCGGAGACATCAACCAGCCCGGAGTGCGCGCCATCGTGCAACGGCTGAGGCAGCGATTGGAAAAACCCGGAGACTCCATGTCCCCCGCCGAGTTGGTGGAAGCTTGCCTGGAATTGGCCGGCGGCATCCGGGTGTCCTCCGCCACCTTAGATCACCTGGTTTCATATGTATCTGAAGACGGCGACCTGCAGTTTGCCCATCAAGATATATCCGATTGTTCCGAGCAGCGGGTCGCCGACCTGCTCCAACTGATCGTGGCCACCCGGGAATACCAGCTGGCCTAAAGCCACCACTCGGCCATGACTCTGGCACACTGGGCCCCTTCGACGGGCTCAGGGCGAACGGTGATGTTCCTTCTTCCCGTTCGTGGTGAGCTTGTCGAACCATTTTTAACTGAGTTGAACGATTACCATGACCATCACCTCCACAAGCAACATCGTATACAGCCATACCGTGGGCTTTTTGGCCAACACCGGCCGGGGCTTCAACAACCCGGTGGATGTTGCCCTGGATTCCCAGGGTACCCTCTACGTCTTGAACCGGGCCGGGCCCGAGGTCCCCATCCGGTTGCCCTACAAACGGGTGAGCATCTGCACCGTGGACGAGGAATACCTGGGTGAATTCGGGACCGGAGGCACGGAAAGCGGCCAGTTTTGGTGGCCCAGTTCCCTGGCCTTCGACGGCCAAGACCGGCTTTACGTGGCCGACGAAGCGTTGCAACGCATCTCCATCTTCTCCAAGGAAGGAGAATTCCTGGGGCAGTGGGGCGAAGGCGGTTCCATGGACGGCCAGCTCAACCGCCCGTCATACATCGCTTTCGACGGCGAAGACAACCTGCTGGTCACCGACAGCCTGAACCACCGGGTGCAACGGTTCACCAAGGACGGCAGGTTCCTGGCCAAGTGGGGCGGTCCCGGCAATGGACCCGGCCAATTCGATCATCCCTGGGGCATAGCTCTGGACGGCCAGGGGGATATCTACGTCTCCGACTGGCGCAACGACCGCATCCAAAAGTTCTCTCCAGATGGCAGCTTCCTGGCCCAATGGGGCGAACCCGGCGATGGCGACGGCCAGCTAAACCGGCCCGCGGGCCTGGCGGTGGACCCCAGAGGAAACGTTTACGTGGCGGATTGGGGCAACGAGCGGGTCCAGGTGTTCAACTCGGATGGACTACCGGTGGCCAGCCTGCGGGGCGAGTCGGTGGACTCCACCTGGGCGGCGGACTATTTCGCCGCCAACCCCGACGAAGGCAACGCCCGGCTTGAGGCCAACCTGGAGCCAAAGATAGCGCCACGGCCGGATGGTGACTGGGAGCAAAGAAGGGAAGAGTCGGCCAACGTGGAGAAGCTGTTCTGGGGCCCCACCGCCGTCAAGCTGGACGGCCAGGGCCGGATATACATCGTCGACAGCCTGCGCCACCGTTTGCAGGTATACCGGTGGGGGGAATAGCGCCGTTCCGGCGGCGTGGTGTTAATAAACGAGGTCCTCAAGACCAGCGTCGGCCAAGTTTGACAAGAACGTGTTGCGGAAGCGCCGCCAAAACAATAGCCTGAAAGCCAATAGAAAAGGGGCCGGTGATCAACCCGGCCCCTTTGCCAATCAAATCTTCTCCAGCATGAAACTTCAGTGGTTAACCAGGCTACGCAGCAGCACGGCTTGGCCGCCAGACCTTCATCAGCTCCCCGGACTCGAATACACCGGCCACCGCGACCCCGGCGATCAATGCCCAGAAAGCCATGGGCAATCCGGCGAAGTGCAGGGGCAGCGCCGCCGCGGCGAATGCTGTTAGCGCTCCGTAGCGCATCGGGCCGCTGGCGGTTTTCCCTACCAACATTTTGAAAGCCTTTGTCAACGCCAAGGCACCCACGGTAAGGGTGTACGACAGTGGCAGGTCCTGCACCACCGCGATCACCGGAACGGCGGCCAGCGCGACGGCCATTGTGGGAACGGACGATAGCGCGATGGCCCAGAATCGCGACTCCTTGGGCCCTGCGGAAGGCCCCGATGAGATTGCAATGGAGCTCCCTCCGATTGCCGCGGGGTGTCCGCCTCCAAGGGCGTTGACCAGGCTGGCCGCGCCGGCCATCAAACTGTAGAAATTTCCCCGAGCCGCAAATCCCTCCGAACGAAGGACCGCCAGGCCTTGGAGGTTGCCTACTCCGACGGTGAGTATCAGGAGCGGCAATCCCAACGCCACCAATGATGAAGGGTCGAAGTCGAAGACAGGCAGAGCCATTTGGGGCAGCGCCATGGAGCCACCGGCGTCGGGCATCCCGGCGGTGAACACCACACCCACAAACCCAACCACCGCGGCGGTGATCACGGCCACCAGATGACTGCGGGTGATGGCCAGGGCAACCAGGAAACCCACGATGACCGGAGCGGAGAATAGGGGATCCTCAATGGCCCTTAGGGAGGTTTTCCACATGAAAGCCATGACGGTCCCCGCAAAAACGCCGATGGCTATCTGCGGGGGCACTATTCGCGCGAAGGAGTCCGTGAGGCGGAGCAGAGAAAGGGCCATCGCCACCACGCCGACCAGCAGGTTGGCTCCCAGTATCTGGGCCAGGCTGAAGCCGCTGGCCGACCCGGCGATGAAGACCATGGCCGAGATCGATAGGTTGATGGACACCGGCTGTTTGGTGATCAGAGATAGCACGAGTGAAAACAGGCCGGTGGTCATCCAGGTGATGAAGAACCAATTGCTGGCCTCAGGTCCGCTTATCCCCAGTTGGGTCAGCACGCCGACCTGGACGGTCAGACCGGCGAAGATGTAGGAAAGAAACACGGTGGTCCCGGCTGAGACCGATGGCCGGGTGATTTGGGGGAAAGAGATTACCTTGCCAGGGTGCTGAAGGACCGCCACTATCGTTGCCATATTCGAAACCCTCGACTCAATATCAAATGATTGACGATTTGAGTCTATGGGCGGAGACGGCTGTCCACATCGCCATATCTAGGGATTTTTGGAATCGAGGTTGGTGGCAAAAATTGGCTATGGTATAGCCGACACTGGCTACTGGGCTTAAAAATGGCTAGTGAAACTGGAGAGGCGCGATGCGGACTAAGACAGTCCCCGAGGGATGGCGTAGGCCGCCGCTTCCGTCCGGTTGGCGCATCCGGTCTTGCCCAGTATGTTCTTCACGTGGTTGGTGACGGTGTTGATGCTGATCACCAACTCGGATGCGATCTCCCGGTTGCTTCTTCCGTTGGCGATCAGACGGAGCACCTCAACCTCACGGGAAGTGAGACCATCCGGAGGAGCGATCTGGAGCTCGGCAGCGATTTCTGCGCTCGCTACAGGACCGGCGCCAAGGAATTCGCGCACGGCAGACTGGCAGGTTTTCCAGGCCGGTTCGCTTTCGATCAGCAGGTGGTTTCTGCTATCCAGGTCCACCAACTTGGCCCCAGGGATCAAAGAGCTGATCTGCCGCCCTTGCTCGTAGGGAACCCGGAGTTCATTGACCGCATGAAGCACCAACGTTGGCGCTGTGATTTCGGGCAGCCGGTGCAGGACATCAATACTAGCCGTGACTTCCTGCAGCCTCGCCGCGGTTTCGGGTGAGGTGGAGACACGTTGAAGTTCGTTGAACCAACTGGCCTGCTCAGCAGTGGCTTCGGGCATGAACCCTGAGGTGAATATCTGCCTGTAGGTTGGGTCGTCCCGTCCCCAACCATGCCTGGTCAAAGTCAATCGGGCTTCGTGTTCCTCCACCGAGATCTGACCCCGCTTGAGAGCCCCCCTGGCGTAGGCGCCGTACAA